>NZ_JBFSRZ010000030.1:0-57810 GCF_041466065.1 Vibrio sp. 10N.239.312.C11 | reverse complement strand
CTTCAATTTAAGATTTTGTGACTCAACGAATACTGACTTCAAAACTAATATTCATTCGAAAATGAACATGTAATTCTAAAGCTATTACCCCTCTCTTCTTAAATAAATAGGAACAGAATGGTAATGAATTGACTGTGCCGAATAACTACAAGTAGTTAAACGTATTGGTCACTCAGTTCATTGAAATCAATTTGTTACCGAAGTAACTGCTATTACGCTCTTTCGAAAAAGAACCAATAACATTTTGATATTCATCAACGAGTGCCCACACAGATTGATAGATTTAAATTGTTAAAGAGCTCTAGCGTTTTGTGACTCACATCTCAGTCGCTAGGGGTGCGTACTATACCTGCACCACTTAGAGAGTCAAGGGTTATTTTAAAACTCTTATTCTCTACCGATTTCGCAGCGTGACTTTCGTCTCACTCCTTGTCGGTGAGGCGGCATTATAGAGAGTTCGATATAGAGCACAAGAGCTTTTTTAAATAAAAGTTTTGTTCGCCTAAAAAGCCACCACATCCGCATTTTTCGAATAAAAACTAAACATTTGAGACGTATCACAGCAATACATTGGCAAAATGGAAGCCATGAACGTAAGATTCATGTGTCTATTTTGTTAATGGTAGATGCGTATATTTCGTTTATTAATATGTAGTATTCCGATATGAACTCAAAAAAATCGATGTTGTTAATTGTCGCGCTAGCTGTATTGGGCGGCATTGTTTTCTCTCAGGTAGATATATCGCCTGCAATTACCTTTATCCTTGGTGTCTTGGCTTCCGCTTTTGTTGTTAATTTTTCAAGCACCAACTCAAAATCAGAGTCAGAACCTAAGGCTTCAACAAAAACACTTTATGTGGGTAACCTTCCATACAAAGCGAATGAATCACATGTACGTGAATTGTTCTCTGAATATGGTGAAGTATTTGCTGTACGTTTAATGAAAGACAAACGTACTGGTAAAAGAAGAGGTTTTGGATTTGTTGTTATGGCAAGTAATGATGTGAATCATGCTATTTCAGAACTTAACGATAAAGATTACATGCAACGTACTTTAAAAGTACGCGTTGCAAACGATCCTAAACATCCAGAAACGGACGAAGCTGAGCTGAGCTAAACCCTAACTGCTTCAGCATACTATTTAGTGCACTTTCTTTTTTAGGAAGTGCACTACAAAAAGCCTCACGCACTCCCCCTTCTTCAGTGCTGCTCTCTAAATCCAATAAATCTTGAACCCGCTTAGCAATAGCCTTACCTGAATCAATCAACATCACGTTTTTACCTAGCACTTGCTGAATCTCTGATTTGATCAGTGGAAAATGAGTGCACCCTAAAACAGCCACATCAATTGTGTTGATCATTGGTTGAAGGATTTGCCGTAGCTCTTCAAGGTTAATCGCCTCACCTCTTAGTTTATCTTCGGCCATATCCACCAGCTGAGTCGAACCTAAAAGCTCAACTCTTTTATTACTAGAGAAGTTTTTGATGAGCTCGTGTGTGTATTCACGAGTAATCGTTGCGGGTGTCGCAATAAGACCAACGGCTTTATTGGCAAGTAGGGATGCTGGTTTGATTGCCGGAACAACCCCGACAATAGGGATTGGGTTATTTGCCCTTAGTGTAGGCAACACAATTGTACTTGCTGTATTGCAGGCTATCACCACAATATCAATAGCGTGGCTAGCCACAAAACTGGCGACGATGCTTTGAACTCTGTGGATAAGGACTTGCTGGTCTAGCTCACCGTATGGGTAAGCCTCGTTATCGAATACATAAGTATAGTTATGATTCGGTAGTAACTGGCTTATCTCTTTATATACGGACAGGCCGCCAACTCCAGAATCAAAGATCAATATGTTTTTTTGTATGCTTTCCGACACAACCATTACCTGTAATAAGTTCCGTTGCAATGATACCCCTTCACTTAGTTTTCGCCAATCATCACTCTACATAATGCAGGCTCGGTAGCGTTGATGCACAAAGCGCTCACCCTGCTCTACATTTTCCAGCTCTATCTTAAGCTTTCCTTTAAAGCATGGCGCTGACGTGACTAAAGTATGAAACTCACCATCTTCGCCGCATGGGTCGACGTGACTCGGTAAACTGCCGATTAGCTCAAGCGTGTATTTTTTCCCGCAATAGCTCATGTCTAATACATCGGTATCGACCGTGACGAGAAAGGTTTCGATTCCTCTCTCTATTATTTCACTCGCAAGTGCCTGACTGCTCTCTCCCATTAAGGGAAACACACACTCCCAACCAGCTGGCTCTATATAACTTCTTCGGTAATCGGCAATGCCATTACAGAACATATCTCCAAACGCGACCGCATCGATTGATAAGCTAGAATCTTTAAGTGCCGAGACAATCGTACTTTGGTAAACCTCATTACTTGGGAAGACTTCCGGTAGCTCAATCATGATTAATGGTAAACCGACCAATCGAGCTTGCATTGCAACTACCTCAATAGGAGTTACCTGGAAAGGAACTTCATCTCCAACATACGTAGTATACAGAGCAACAACTTCATACTCGGTGCTTTCAAGTAGCCGCTCTAACGTTAACGTAGAGTCTTTACCTGACGACCAACTTATGACGACTTTCTTTTTCATTGATATATCCAATAAGAAAAAACCGCCCGAAGGCGGTTTAGTTGTTAATTAGAACTGGTAGTCAGCGTTTATAAAGAAACTTCTTTCTTGTGTTTCATACCCTTTGGCTAACGTGTAATCTTTATCAAAAAGGTTAGCAATACGCCCTCTCATTGTGAAATGATCCGTCACAAAGTAGCTCGCAGCTATATCTACTAGCGAGTACTCATCTAACTCAGCATTGCCGCTATCCATACGTTTACCTTGATATAAATAGCTCAAGTCCGCCTGCCAGTTGTCCGCAAAATACGTCACGTTCCACTTAGCATTTTGTTTCGCTCTACGTAAAAGTTGAGACCCATCGCTTTTATCTGTCGGGTCCATAAAGTCAAGGCTAACTTGGTGAGAAAAACTGCCTGTATCGAATTCTCCCGATAGCTCTAAGCCTTTAATTTCAGCGACACCAATGTTTTTTGAAGGCCATCCAACTATCATGTTTTTAATATCATTTTTGTAAGCCGACACTCTCCAATCAACCAATGATTGATGGGCTTCGAACGCGACTTCATAGTTTTTTGACTCTTCAGGTTTCAAGGTTGGAACACCTGAGCCCGGCCAATATAGTTGATTAAATGTCGGTGCTTTAAATGCCGTACCAGCATTAGCCGTCACGCGATAATTAGCTGCTAACCAATATCCTAAACCCGCTTGCCATGTAGTATTCTTGCCGTAGCGTTGGTTATCGTCACCGCGTAAAGCTAATTCAGCTTGTACGGCTTGGTTGTCATAAAAGCCACTAACATATAGCGAGTTATTCGTACGAGATTTCTCGGCATAGTCTTTTGAGGACTCTGATACGTCATCTTTAGACCAATCAAGACCCGCACCAATAGAAACTTCATTGTTCACAGTGAATAAATTTGTGAAAGCAACGGCCTGGTGGTCCGTTTGATAAGTACTTTTGTAGTAATAATCTTTACTAGAATCTTGAGCTTTACTTAAAGAAAAGTTGCTCGACAACGTTTCTCCAGTATAACTAAGACGGCCAATTGCACTGTAAAGTGTCTGATCTTTTGTAGCATTTTTCGGATCGTACTCTGTTTCACCATCCGAGTAAGTAGAATTAAACTTAAGCTTAAACTCGTCATTCAGCTTATGAGTTATCGCAAGTGCTAGCTCAGTCACTTCATGTCCATCTGCGTCTTGATCACCTGCTGAGTTTTGAACAGAAAACCCATCAGTCTCTGCTCGCTTTACAGCTACAGAACCACTTGTCGAGTCTGTAATATTACCAGACACTGCCACACTGCCTTTTTTGTATGAATCAGATCCAAACCCTACGCTAACTTTTGCTTCTGAACTTGATGTGTCTGTAATAATATTAATTACACCACCAATCGCATCGGCTCCATAAATTGCTGCTCGAGGACCACGCACAAACTCAATGCGCTGAACACCAACTAGTGGAATAGCAGCAAAATTTGCTCCTCCTGATGTTGCACTTGCTGTTTTTACGCCATCAATAAGTACTAAGATGTGGTCAGAGTTAGTACCTCTAACAAAAACACTCTGCTTTTGTCCGTAACCGCCGTTGCTCGCTACCTGAATACCAGGTAAACGACGTAGTACTTCGTAAATATCATTAGCTTGAATCGCTTCAATCTCTGCTCGAGTAACAACTACAACAGGTAACGTTGTACTTTGAGTGCTTTGCTCAAAACGGTTAGCCGTAACGACCATGGTTTCGTCAGCAGATGCTTCTTGTGCGTGTAAATTGGAGATAGGTGAAAGCAGCGATGCTACAGCAACCGCTAAAAGGGATTTGTTCATGTTGTGATCCTAAATCGCGTAAAGTCCTACCAAACCACATTGTATGGCTTAGCCGCTGGCAGGTATTCGGACTCAAGAGCACAACCTTATGGTTACCTAATATTCGACTTCCCACAAAACGCTATTTGCAGTGTCTATGAATACTCGTTCTCTTTTACCGCTGCGCGTCAGTTCTGGATTTTCACCAGATTCCCTCTTCAGCCATCTATACATCCACATGGCACCAGCTTGCCGGAAATAGTATTGACCTATGAATCATTTGTCTAGTCTAAGATAGTTATAAGCTATAGTTTTCGTCGTCTATTTAGACTGAATGGCTCTCAACACTGGACAAGCGCCTGTGATTGAATAAAATCTGCGCTCTTGATTTAAAAGCACGATAGCAAAAGGCATAACAATGGCGAATTTAGAAGTAAACCCGCAACGCTACCAAGAACAACTGGCAGAAAAGACTGAGCGTCTTACTGAAATGTTCTCAGAATATAATGTGCCTGAGCTGGAAGTGTATGAATCTCCAGAACAACACTACCGTATGCGTGCAGAGTTCCGCGTGTGGCATGAAGGTGACGATATGTATTACGTCATGTTCAATCAAGAAACTAAAGAAAAATACCGTGTCGACCAGTTCCCTGCGGCTAGCCGCCTGATTAACGACCTAATGCCTCTATTAACGGATGCAATGAAGGACAACCACTCTCTGCGCCACAAACTATTCCAAGTAGACTTCCTTTCGACTTTAAGCGGAGAGATTTTGGTGTCACTGCTTTACCACCGCCAATTAGGTGAGCAGTGGATTCAAGACGCTAAAGCGCTAAAACAACAATTGAACGATGAAGGTTTTAACCTAAATCTGATTGGCCGTGCGCGTAAAATGAAAATCGTACTGGATCGCGACTACGTCATTGAAAAGCTAGATGTGAATGGTGATAGCTACATCTACCAGCAAGTTGAGAACAGCTTTACTCAACCAAACGGCAAAGTAGCAGAGAAAATGTTGGAGTGGGCAGTCGACTGTACTCAAGACAGCAAAGGCGACTTACTTGAACTTTACTGTGGTAACGGTAACTTCTCACTAGCACTGGCACAGAACTTCGAACGTGTACTGGCAACAGAACTGGCGAAGCCGTCAGTAGAATCTGCGCAATACAACATCGCAGCCAACAAGATTGAAAATGTTCAGATCATCCGCATGTCTGCGGAAGATTTTACCGTAGCAATGGAAGGCAAGCGTGAATTCCGTCGTCTACAGCAAGCGAACATCGATCTTAAGAGCTACAACTGCAACACTATCTTTGTTGATCCACCGCGTTCAGGTATGGATGTTGATACTTGTAAGATGGTTCAAGGCTACGAGCGCATCATGTACATCTCTTGTAACCCTGAGACATTGAAAGAGAACCTAGACATTCTAAGCGAAACACACGACATCACTCGTTTTGCTCTATTTGACCAGTTCCCTTACACGCACCATATGGAAGCAGGTGTGTTCCTAGAGCGTAAAGCGTAAACCTCGCTCTCTAAGTCGAAGCTAAGCAGCAGATACAAAAAAACGAGCCAATTGGCTCGTTTTTTTATTTATAGATTGGTTTAAGCGGTTTTACCGATAAAGCCTAGCTTCTTACCTACCCAAGCGAGCAGTAGCATCGCGACGATAATCGCAAAGAAGTTTGAACCTGCATCAGGGTGTTGTGCTTTCACAAAAGCCGAGTGGCCAAATGCACCTACAAAGAAACAAGCTAAACCCACTAACGGAATATCTTCAGATACTGGATTTGTTAGGTATTCTTGGTATAGCGCTTGTACAGCCAACACTAAAGCAATCAGCGGGAAAATAGAGAAGCCCACTTCGCTCATTGTTACCCAAGATAACAGTGCATCACCACACACACCTGCTACAACAGCAAGTACGAGTGTCTTTCTTTCAGAACCATGGTTTACAGTATTATTTTCATTCGACATTATTCAATCCCGCCTTTTAATCGGTTACGTTCACGTTCTTTACGATACCAAAAAGCTCCTTTGGCCATCATTCGCAATTGCATGATCAAACGCTCAGCCAATTCATCTCGCTGACGTCGATCTAAATCTAATGCTTCTGCCCCTGAGTTAAAAACCAAGATGACGGAGGCTTCCGCTTGAGTAAAAGCTTCGTCTCTTGTCATTCCTGTTGTGATTAAATATTCGGTTAACTCAGCAGAGAAATGCTGTATCTCACGAGCTACCGCTGCACGAAACTCAAATGAAGTTCCTGAGCGCTCCCGCAATAACAGTCTGAATACGTTTGGGCTGCTTTCAATGAATTCCATAAAGGTTTCAACCGATGTGCGAATCACGCTGCCTTCTTTTACTATGCGTTGCCTAGCTTGACGCATCAACTGACGCAACAATAAGCCACCTTCATCGACCATGGTTAAGCCAAGCTCATCCATGTCTTTGAAATGGCGATAAAAGGAAGTCGGAGCTATTCCAGCCTCACGAGCGACTTCTCTCAAGCTTAGATTAGAAAAACTACGATCGGCACTGAGTTGGCTAAATGCCGCATCGATTAAGCTACGACGAGTTTTTTCTTTTTGCTGTGCGCGAATGCCCATTGGTTTCATACTTTATCAACATCTTCTTTTACAGCCTAAACAGGCATGTCTAATACTCTATTCAATATAACGCGAATCACTTACTTATATAAGGCACTCTGGTTATATAAGACACTAAACACACCTCTTTGTTCACGTATCGAAGTAAATACGTTCAAAGAAAACATTTCAATATCCGCACCGTCATTTGGAGACATACGACATACCAAATATTATTTTTTCAGTAGCATGACGTGATCTCACCGACTCTCTGATGCCCTTTTCATGTACCCAAGAACAGAATCAGTTAAAATCTCGCTAAAGCAATGTTAATCAAATATAACAAGGAAGATATCTATGTCGCACTCCAACCACTTTGATGTAATCGTAATTGGTAGTGGCCCCGGAGGAGAAGGGGCAGCGATGGGATTAACCAAAGCCGGGTTGAACGTTGCTATCATTGAAAAAGAGAGCAGCGTTGGGGGGGGTTGTACCCACTGGGGGACCATTCCTTCCAAAGCACTGCGTCATGCCGTAAGTCGTATTATTGAATTCAACAGTAACCCTCTGTTTTGTCAGAACAATAAAAGTATCCACTCAACATTTTCCAATATTCTGGGACATGCTAAATCGGTCATCGACAAACAGACTCGCTTGCGCCAAGGTTTCTACGATCGCAACCAATGCACGTTAGTCTTCGGTACTGCACGTTTTATCGATACCCACACGATCTCCGTAATGCAAAGCGACGGCACTGAGGAACACTACAGCGCAGACAAATTTGTGATCGCGACAGGTTCTCGTCCTTATCAGCCAGACAACGTCGACTTCATGCATGAACGTGTCTACGACAGTGATTCGATTCTTTCTCTGAAACACGACCCACAACACATCATCATCTATGGTGCTGGTGTTATCGGCTGTGAATATGCCTCTATATTTCGCGGTTTAGGCGTTAAAACCGATCTCATTAATACTCGCGATCGCCTGTTGTCCTTCTTAGATAACGAAACCTCAGATGCACTTTCTTACCACTTCTGGAACAGTGGTGTTGTTATTCGTAACGATGAGACCTTTGAGAAAATTGAAGGAACAGATGATGGTGTAATCATTCACCTAGAGTCAGGTAAAAAAATGCGTGCCGATTGCCTACTGTATGCCAATGGTCGAACGGGTAATACTGATAAACTGAACCTTGGTGCGGTTGGCTTAGAAGCGGACTCTCGTGGACAAGTATCAGTCAACAGCAACTACCAAACCAGTGTTGAACATGTTTACGCTGTCGGTGATGTGATTGGGTATCCTAGCCTAGCAAGTGCTGCTTATGACCAAGGTCGATTTGTGGCCCAAGCTGTGATGAAAGGTGAAGCAGAACGACACCTTATCGAAGACATCCCAACAGGTATCTACACCATTCCTGAGATCAGCTCTGTCGGTAAAACCGAGCAAGAGCTTACCGCAGCTAAAGTGCCGTATGAAGTGGGACGTTCTTCATTCAAGCACTTAGCTCGCGCTCAAATTGCAGGTAAAGATATTGGTAGCTTGAAGATACTTTTTCATCGTGAAACTAAAGAGATTTTAGGTATCCACGTGTTTGGTGAACGTGCCGCTGAAATCATTCACATTGGTCAGGCGATCATGGAACAAAAAGGCGAAGCCAACACCATCGAATACTTTGTGAATACCACCTTTAACTATCCGACGATGGCCGAGGCGTATCGCGTAGCAGCGCTTAACGGACTTAACCGTTTGTTCTAAACAAAGAACCAACAGGACTATTTGACCACCTGTAGGCCAAGTACATAAACAGCAAGCCAAGAGCTTGCTGTTTTTATTTTTCGTTCCCTGAACTAAGCTATGCAAGCTAAGCGAGAAACTCCCCCTTCTTCCACTGAGAAACAAACAACACTCCAAGACCGATGCCACGCATCGCCATAAAACTCAACATTGCTAGCCACAGCGCATGGTTTTCTAAACCTGAGGCCAAGTAGAAAATTACAAAGAAGCAGCAGGTCGCCACGAACATGCTATTGCGCATATCCTTGCCTTTGGTTGCCCCAACGAAAATACCATCCAATAAGAAGCACCACATCGAAACCAACGGCATTGCAATCAACCATGGCAGATACACCTCAGCCTGGCTCTTCACTGCTGGGATTGTGGTGATCATGTTAATCAAGCTAGACCCCGCAATCGCGAACACAATGGTGAGCACCAAGCAAATGTTGAAGCTCCAAAAAAAGGTGCCAATCAAAGACTGATTTAGCTCATCTTTATCTTTCGCGCCGATCGCTTTACCGACCATGGCTTCCATTGCGTAGGCAAAACCATCCATCCCATAAGAGATGATCATCAAGAAACTCATCAACACTGCATTGGCCGCAACAACATCATCGCCAAAGCTTGCACCTTGGAAGGTCATGAAAGTGAAAGTCGCTTGTAGGCATAGTGAACGAAGGAAGATATCGCGATTCAGTTTTACGAAACGACTCAAACCTTGGCTGGTTTTCTTAAGCAGCTCCCATGGCGATGGTAACTGCTTCTTCACCCAGATTCGGTAAACACAAATCAGGCCAAATGTTAAACCGGCATAATCAGCCATTACAGATGCCAATGCTGCGCCTTCCACTTGCCAGCCGAGGCCAATCACAAATACGATATCTAAAACGATGTTGGTGATATTAGTAATGATCACCATCCACATGGGTGCTTTGGCATTTTGGGTTCCGAGTAACCAACCTAACAGCACAAAGTTAGTCAACGCAGCAGGCGCACTCCATGCTCGGATAGAGAAATATTGCTGACCATAGTGTTTCACTTGGTCACTGGCACTACTCAGAGAGAAAACCGCATCCGCAACAAAGCTATGCAATAGCAAGAAGAAACCAGCAAACCCTAGTGCCATGGTCACGCCTTGCACAAAGACTAAACCAAGTTGCTTGCCATCGTTCGCCCCATAAGATTGCGCGGCCAGTCCCGTCGTCGACATTCGTAGGAAACCGAGCAACCAAAAGGTCACGCTGATCATAGTCCCACCCAAAGCGACACCACCTAAATACCAAGAATGCTCTAAGTGACCGATAACCGCAGCATCGACTAAGCCCAACAGTGGAACTGTAATATTAGAAAGAACCATCGGGATCGCGAGCAACTGCACTTTTTTGTGCATCGCCTGATTGGATAAAGTTTGAAAAATAGTTTGGGGATTAAATAACTTCACGATCACCTCTTAGATTAGAGGCGATAGTTTAACCTAGTGAGTGGGCTTTCACTATGTTGTGGGGATGTGCTTGCCTTTTATCGATAACGAATATCTCTAACGAGGCAAGCATTCAGATATCTGCCAACAGAACCGCTAGCACTACCACTTAACAAGCACTAACTGCGGCGTTAAACGCTTTTTGACCTGAGAGATTTTACAAAGAAGTCGCTGCCACAATTTCCAACGATTACACTGCTGGTCAAGTGGAGAAAACGCTTTTACCCACTGAGCCCATGGCAGCCAATTAAGGACGCTGTCTATCGGAGAAGATAAGCCATGTGCGTATTTTCCAGAACCGAGCTTTTGCCCCAGAGCACTAGAGCTTTTATCTCCAGCTAACACTAAACACGCATGTGCGTGGGTAAAATAACGGCTCAAAGACTGAATAAAGTTCGCCGTCTGTTGTTCATTGCAATCCAACAGAGCATGTTCACACACCACCATCACCGAAGCTTGTTCTGGAATATTAAGTTCATCCAACCAGGTCAGGTCATCCACCGAGCCACACTCTAGACGGTAGCGTTCATTCTTGTGGAACAGGCGTTGTCGCCAAACTAGATTCTCGGTTACATCTAGCTCAACCCAATGACAACGGCCGTTATCTAAACGGTAGAAGCGGGTATCAAGCCCTGCTCCCACGTTAATTATCCAAGCATCTGGGTTATGAGATAAAAACTGTTGAACTTGAGAGTCACAAAGTTGAGTCAGTGTCGCGTAAAGGAGTTGTTGCTGGTCGAGTTCACCGGTAAGGCATTCAGGTGCGAGTTGGCAACGCTTGCAGGCTTGTGCTGCAATAGGGTCATAAACAAGACCGTCATCGGCTAGGCTTTCGCGGCTGCGAAACCAAAGGTGTTGAACAAGATTCGTCGGTACTTGGAATTCTTGATGTGCTGACCCGAGATCAGAAGAAGCCTTTTGATCATAGGTGTGCGACTTACGAATAAGCGGCTTCATTTGAGGTTTGGTTGGGTTTGGCATCATCATCTTCCTTGTATCTCGACAAAGAAGATGATAATGAATATCAATTACAATAACAAGTTATTGAGAGTAAATATCAATAAGCTGTTTGCACTGACTACATCCAGTCCGTGTTACGAATAATACCAACCGCAAGTCCTTCAATAGACAAGTGTTGGGATTCTAAGTCCACGTGAATTGGAGAAAACTCTTCATTTTCAGCATGCAACAGAACGGTAGAACCTTTGCGCTCTAGGCGTTTTACCGTTACATCATCGTCGACACGAGCCACGACAACTTGTCCATCACGCACGTCTTGTGTTTTATGCACGGCCAGTAAATCGCCATCCATAATACCTATGTCTTTCATACTTTCGCCATTTACGCGAAGTAAGAAGTCAGCTTGTGGCTTAAACATACCTGGGTCAACTTGGTAATGCATTTCTACATGCTCTTGAGCCAAAATAGGCTCGCCAGCGGCAACCTGACCGATTAATGGTAAACCTTGCTCTTCGTTCGCTGCATCTTCAAGCAAAATACGAATACCGCGAGACGCACCCGGGATAATCTCAATCGCTTCTTTACGAGCAAGAGCTTTCAAATGTTCTTCTGCAGCATTTGCAGAGCGGAAGCCAAGTTCACGTGCGATTTCTGCACGAGTCGGTGGCATACCGCAATCTTCGATCTTACTTTTGATAAGGTCAAAAACTTGTTGCTGGCGGGGCGTTAACGGCTTCATGATTCACCTGTCTTTTTATACAGTTGACTGTGAGTATATCCAGTAACTGAACAAAAGCAAAGCAATTGGTTGTTTTTAGTTCATTTTTAGCGAATTACAAAAATAAGATCTCTAACCACACGTAACCAGCTAATACTAAACAGATAAAAACGGCAGCTGAGCCAACATCTTTCGCCATCCCAGAAAGCTCATGATGTTCGCTACCGATTCGGTCAACGACCGCTTCAATCGCGGTATTGATCAACTCGACAACCATCACCAACACGACGGCTGAAATCATCAAGATTCGCTCAACTTGGTTTACATCTAAGTAGAACGCCAACGGAATAAGCACTGCGGCCATGAAAACTTCTTGTCGAAATGCAGCCTCGTTTTTAAACGAGCTCGTGATACCTTGCCATGAAAAGCCCGCCGCTTTGACGATACGTTTGAATCCGGTGTTTGATTTTTTGGTCATTTTTAACCCTATACTCAATCAGTCGATGAATGATTTTCCACAAACTTAACGGCAATATGACTATTTCCATTAAAAGGTTAGACCAGTTTCTGGTATTCTTGCATCGATTAAATTTACGCCTAGGCTTATCCCTATTTCACTCATAGGATTTATCCTTTCATTATAGAAATAGAGATACGCTTGAGCACATTGAAATAACTATTGAGGCAGTGAACCTATATGTCTTCTGGACAATCTTTTTCACGTTCATTAATGAAGCTACCTTTATCCCTATTGGTAAAGAGCACATCAATCCCTTCAAACCCTGTAGAGGATTTGAACATTGATTTGAGCAAACCGATTGTATACGCCTTACCGTTTCGCTCAAGTGTAGACATTCTTACATTGCAAAAACATGCACTTGAACTAGGGTTGCCTGATCCGTTGAGCAAACTTGAAATCAATGGCAAATCACTGCAACGCTACGTTTTTATCTCTTCTCGCAAAACTCTACTGCAAGACGATGATTATGTACCAAGCTCATCAATTGAAGTCTTCTCCGAACTGCTTTCACTGCATGCAGAAGACTCCGAGCTCGACGTTCAAGTTATCCCTGCCACCGTATTGTGGGGTCGAAAGCCTGGTAAAGAGAATAACCAGAAGCCTTACCTACAAGCAATGAACGGCTTAGAGAAATCGAAAGCTGTATTGCTAGCAGGTCGTGACTGTCTGGTTCGCTTTAGCCCAGTGGTATCTCTACGATACATGGCTAACTCACACGGCACCGACAGCACCATCGCGCATAAACTGGCGCGCGTGGCACGCATTCACTTCTCTCGTCAAAAGCTTGCAGCATCGGGCCCAAACCTACCAAGCCGCCAAGCTCTGTTTGACCGCCTGCTAAAGTCAGAAGCAATCAAAAAGGCGATAGAAGATGAAGCTGAATCAAAAAATATTTCCATAGAGAAAGCGAGCAAAGAAGCTCAAGACATCATGGATGAGATCGCAGCTAACTTCTCTTACTCGCTGATTAAACGCGGTGAGAAGATTCTTGGTTGGTTGTGGAATAAGCTGTACCAAGGACTGCATATTAGCAACGCTTCAACGGTTCGTAAGCTAGCTCAAGACGGCCACGAGATTGTTTACGTGCCTTGTCACCGCAGCCACATGGATTACTTACTGCTTTCTTATGTGCTTTATCATGAAGGCATGGTTCCTCCGCACATCGCTGCGGGTATTAACCTGAACTTCTTCCCTGCCGGTCCTATTTTCCGTCACGGTGGTGCGTTCTTTATTCGTCGTAGCTTCAAAGGCAACAAGCTTTACTCAACGATTTTCCGTGAATACCTAGCCGAACTGTTCGCTAAAGGTTATTCGGTAGAGTACTTCAGTGAAGGTGGTCGCTCTCGTACGGGTCGTCTACTGCAAGCTAAAACCGGCATGCTAGCGATGACAATCCAAGCCATGCTGCGCGGCATGAACCGTCCGGTGACTTTGGTTCCTGTATACATCGGCTATGAGCACGTAATGGAAGTCGCGACCTACGCGAAAGAACTTCGTGGTAAGCGTAAAGAGAAAGAAAACGCGAGTCTAGTGATTCGTACAATTCGTAAGCTGCGTAACTTTGGTAAAGGCTACGTGAACTTCGGTGAACCAATTCAGCTTAACCAATATCTGAACGAACATGCTCCTGAGTGGACTAAAGATATCGACCCAATGGGAACCAGCAAACCACAATGGATGAACCCGGTGGTTAATGACTTGGCAACCAAAATGATGACGCACATTAACGATGCGGCAGCGACCAATGCCCTGACTCTTTGTGCAACGGCACTATTGGCTTCAAGACAGCGCGCATTGTCTCGTGACTCTTTGGTTTCTCAGATCAACTGCTACCTGTCTTTACTTAAGAATGTGCCTTATTCAGGTACATTCACAGTGCCTAAAGACAGCGCTGAAGACTTAGTAAAACACGCAGAGTCATTGAACAAGTTCTTAATTGAATCAGACACTATGGGCGACATCATTTCGCTTGATCGTCACCAATCGATTCTGATGACCTACTATCGTAATAACATCATTCACTTGTTTGCATTGCCATCATTGATCGCTCAGATGACCATTCGTCAGCACGGTTTATCAATCGACGCTATTCAAGAAAATGTTGCAGCTATCTACCCATTCTTAAAGAAAGAGTTATTTTTAAGCTACGACGAAGATCAGCTTGAAAGCGTGGTTGCGAACATCATTGATGAGCTAGTCGGTCAAGGCATGCTTGTTGTGTCGAACAACCAAGTAACGATCAACCAGTCAAACAGCCAAGCACTGATGCTACTAGGCCGTACGATTTCAGAAACGCTCCAGCGCTACTCAATTGCTCTGAACCTATTGGCAGAGAATCCTGATCTAGATAAGTCAGACCTTGAGCAGAAGAGCCAAGACATCGCACAGCGACTGGGTCGCCTACAAGGTATCAACGCACCGGAGTTCTTCGATAAAGGCGTGTTTGCGTCGATGTTCGCAACTCTGAAACAGCAGCAATATCTGGATAACGATGGTAACTGTGATTTAGAAAAGACTCAGCAATTCGCTAAACTTCTCTACTCAATGCTTTACCCTGAAGTACGTTTGACGATTCAAGAGAGTATCCACCAAGCAGAATAATCTCTTGGTTAGCATTCACTTTAATCACTAGACTGAACACGATCAAAAAAGGCACCCAATGGGTGCCTTTTTCTTTAGCGTTCGTTTACTTGTAAAGTTGATGCTTACCAGAAGGTAATGAACAAGCCTACAGTCACCGCCATTCCAACATAGTTATTGTTCAAGAAGGCTTGGAAGCAAAGGTCTCGATCGCGGTGACGCATCAGATGCTGTTGATACACGAACAAGCTTCCCGAAACTAACAGTGCCCAGTAGAAAGTATCACCGAGTTGGTAGTGCATGCCCAATGCAATCAACATCGCCAGTGTAACTAACTGCAGCGCGCCAACCATAAGCTTATCAAAACGACCAAACAGAATAGCCGTCGACTTGATGCCAATCTTCAAGTCATCATCTCGGTCAACCATCGCATATTGCGTGTCGTAGGCTATCGTCCACAACGCATTAATCACGAAGATAAACCACACAATGCTTGGCAGTTCATTGGTTTGCGCCGCCCAAGCCATTGGTATTGCCCAACTGAAAGCCAATCCGAGAAACAACTGTGGAAGGTGTGTAAAACGCTTCATGAAAGGATAAATGAACGCGAGACCAACCCCAATAAAAGAGAGCTTAATAGTCAGCGGGTTCATGGTGAGTACCAACAAAAAAGAAACCACAGCTAACACTAGAAAGAGCACAATGGCTTCCTTGCTGGAAACCAAACCTGAAGGTAATGGACGTTGCTTGGTGCGTTTGACATGACCATCAACTTTACGGTCAGCAAAATCATTAATCACACAGCCAGCCGATCGCATTAACACCACACCGAGTATGAAAACAACCAAGACATCAAAATCAGGCATGCCTTTCGCAGCAATAATCAGCGACCACAAGGTCGGCCAAAGGAGTAACAGAGTACCAATCGGGCGATTCATTCGCGTCAATTGCCAGTACGCCTTCGCTTTGGTGGCAAGCATTTACACACTCTCCTTAGAGTAAATGGGGGATGTTGGTAAAAAAAGTTCGGCCACAAGCATCGGTTTATGATTCATCCATAATCGAGAACGACGCGCGAGTAATCGCTCATCGCCAGCGATAACCCAACCGACTTGAAGCGCATCTCGCTCCACGTTCTCAGCACTGAAAACCGTTAACCCAAGCGGGACATCCCCTTGTTGAGAAAGGTCAGAGTGCTGATGATCTTCTAGGGTAATTCGAGGTATTAAGGTTCGACCTAACACCCACGGCTCATCATCACCCTTTAAAATCACTTTACGCAGTAAGCAATCATGTGATGATAAAAGGCGTTCTTCGTCCTGTTGCAGAATTGATCGTTCCACAACTTGATTATGAAGCAACTCAACAGACAGGTGCTTGCAGCACTTGCCCAACTTACGGGAAAGCGATCCTTGTTCCATAAGCCACTCTTTGGTGGTTTCATTAGGAAAATTAAATTTTTCTGTGCTTTGCCAATCTACATTCATTAATGAATTTAGATACAATGATATTGACTGATTCATACTAGTATTCAATAGGTGACTTTACACGTACAATAAAGCTTCAACTTTCGAATAAAATTAAAGCGTCCTTCGAATTGTAAACGTATTTAGATTTAGACCGCTCATTGTAACAAGACTAATGCGTTTCGAATATCGCGAATAAACTAAAGAAAAGTCTCAAATATGCACAAACGTTATGTAGCCCAACTATTTATTGCGATTAATCTACTGTTTTCAGCATCAAGTTTCGCTGAAGAAGAATCGACACCCAAACTAGCCTACTTCACGCTAGAGCCCGATCTCACCACCAATTTTTACACTAAAGGTAAAAAACTGGGCTATATTCAGGTCCGTCTCGACATAATGGTCGCAAATAGTAATGACTTAGAAGCCATTGAGCATCATCAGCCATTGATTCGTGATGCGGTGATTGAATTACTCGGCAAACAAAATGAAGAGACAATTAAGTCTCTATCCGGTCGTGAAGATTTGAGAAAGTCCTTAGTTGAGCACCTCAATAAGATTTTACTTCCAGAAACAGGTAAAACTCTCATTGCTGACTTATTGTTTACCAAATATCTTTATCAGTAATGATGTAAAAACGAATCCCAATAAAAAAGCGGCTCATCTGGCCGCTTTTTTGTCTCTATCGTTTGGCTACTCACTAGAAAAAATGAGTTAGCTTCTTGCCGAGCTCGGTGCTTTCATCGCATCGATAAAGCCAATAATGACACCAGCGGCTAGGCCAGCTAAATGCGCTGTATTGGCGATCGCCATAAATGGCTGCATGTACCCAAGCACTAACCACACCAACATAAAGCCGACAATCTGTCTTGGGATACCTAAACCAAGTTGTGGCGCCTTCGCACCGACAACCCATAAGTAACCAACCAAAGCATACACAACACCAGACAAACCACCGAAGTTCGCCCCTTCAACCCAATACTGACCAGCACCTGAAAGCGCAGAAGAGACAGCAAAGATCTGAAGTAGCTTGAGGCTGCCTAGTTTCTTCTCAATATCCCCACCTAGCTGCCACCACCACAAAATATTGAATGCGATGTGCATAACAGAGAAATGCAGAACAGCATGGCTCAACCAACGCCACAGCTGCCATTGCTGTCCATCAACCGCTGGGAAATGCAGGGCATTGAAAATAGCTTGGCCAAAACCAATCTGTTGCAGCGCAAAAATCACCACACACACCAACATTAGGCTCAGTGTCACAGGACCGGCTTTTGCTTTGATCATGCCCAAAAAGCTTGGTGTGTGGTAATGGAAATGACTCTTTCTAGACTCAGCCATATCCCAAGACGCCGCTTGATAGCGTTTATGATTGGGTTCAGCAAGAAAACGATTCAGCTCAGCTTCGGTTTCAACCTGAAATTGACCATCAAGAAGCCACAAAGCAAAACGCCCTTCTCCCTCTGGAGACATCTGAATAGGGATCTGACGAGAGGCCATATAATCAATAAATGCTTGAGCAAGACGTGGGTTGTCTAACACCATCAATCTAATCATTGTTACTTCCTATTCATACTATGGAGATGCTTGAAGCGTTTAAGTGATAAAGCTATTAACCCGCAATCACCGGAAGTTCAGCACGATGCCAAGCTTCGAAACCGCCATCAACACTATATACCTCTTCAAAGCCTTGGTTCACTAAATATTGTGCCGCGCCTTGGCTACTAATACCGTGGTAACACATCACTAAGATAGGCTGTTCGAACTCAACCTCATCCATAAACGACACCATTGTATCGTTAGTCAGGTGGTAGGCGGTTTCTGAATGGGCTACCGCAAAAGATTGCGGATCTCGTATATCGACAAGTCGGGCTTCACTTTGTTCAATAAGGGCTTGAGCGCCTTTAACGTCGATATGTTTAAACTGGTCCATGACTTTCTCTTTTTATACTGATTTACTTTGCTGCCATTGTAACCTATCCCAAGGCTAACAATCACACCCACTTAATAAGGTTATCCACCAGCGATCACTTTTACACCATTTGTGGATAAATCTGTGAATTGCGTGAATAAAGTGCCTTTTTAAAAATAGATCCACAACATGTAGTAATGATCCTGATCTAACTGTGGGTTAACTGAAACATATCCCCACTCAAAAAACCCTGTCAAAGCCTTACTACACCCTGCTTTTAGACAGCTGACGAATAAATTCCTCACAGAGTTATCCACAAAATCATTTTGCAAATTTCGATCGCAAAAGTTGAGAAATCGATCCAAAACAAAAAGGCCGAGATCTCTCGATCTCGGCCTTTTCAAAATTAAGCTATTTGCTTGCTACTATGAGAAACCAAATACTATTAAAAATTAAATGCTATTAGAAGTCGCCAACTGCTTGCTTCAATTTCTTCATCGCATTCTTTTCTAACTGGCGGACACGCTCTGCAGAAATGCTATAGGTATCCGCTAAGTCTTGCAGTGTTGCTTTGTTGTCGTCTAACCAACGTGAGCGAACAATGTGTTGACTACGCTCGTCTAAGCTCTTCAATGCGAGACCTAAGCGATTATTAGTATGAGATTCCCAGTTAGCTGCTTCAACCGTCTCAGCAACGTCTGACGCTTTATCTTCTAGGTAATAAACTGGAGCTGTGTAAGCAGAACCACCGTCGTCGTCGTCCATAGGCGCTTCAAACGTCGCGTCTTGTGCCGCTAAACGAGATTCCATTTCTCGAACTTCTGAAGGCTCAACACCCAGTTCACGCGCAACCGTCTCAACTTCACCGTTATTGAACCAACCTAAACGCTTTTTAGACTTACGAAGGTTAAAGAACAATTTACGCTGTGCTTTAGTCGTTGCGATCTTAACGATACGCCAGTTACGCAATACGTATTCATGAATCTCAGCTTTGATCCAATGAACAGCAAAAGAGACTAGACGGACACCAACTTCTGGATTAAAGCGCTTAACAGCCTTCATCAAGCCGATGTTACCTTCTTGGACAAGGTCAGCCATTGGCAGCCCGTAGCCAGAGTAGCCTCTTGCAACGTGCACCACGAATCGTAGGTGTGAAAGGATCAAGCCTTTCGCAGCGTCGATCTCACCTTTGTAATGTAATCGCTCTGCAAGTCCACGTTCCTCGTCAGGCGTCAGCATTGGGTAACTGTTCGCTGAGCGGATATAGCTATCTAAACTATCTTGTGTGACTAAAGCCATTTGATACGCTTGGTTTGCCATTCGGTTCCTCATCAATCTCTGATCTGGAGTAATACATCTATTAAAACCCGACAATCTTGAACCTAAAATGAACAGGTTTCAAGGAGGGGGAAGTAATTATGCATAATCAATTCGTCTATACAAGGCAAAAACTGGTTAAGAACTGCCTATTTTTCGTATAAATATGACTCTATTCACCTAAACTGGTTCAATTTCTTTTAGATGACGCTGTGCAGAAAGCTTCGCAGCTACACTACCAAGCAAGGTTCCGACGATCAAAAGCAATAAAGATTCATCCCAACTCAGGCCAATTAAGCGGAAGTGGCTATCGTACAGCTGAGCCAAGTCATCCACTGCACTGTTCAGTAATACGGTAATCAATGCCGTCATTACCCACGCGCTAATCGAACCTAAAACACCAAACCACATTCCAGCATACAAATATGGTCGAAGAATGTAGCTGTCGGTAGCACCAATCAGCTTCATGGTTTGAATCTCTTCTTTATGCGCCAACACATTAAATCGTAATGTGTTGCCGATAATCAGAAATACTGCGCCCAGCATCAACACAGTTAAGGTAATCACGATGACAGCCGCAAGTGCTTTGATAGCATCCAGTCGAGCTAACCAATCTTCATCTAAACGAACATCGGTGACTAACTCTTGCTTCTTAACCTTGCCTGCCAGTTCTTTAATTAACGTGTCGCTGTGTACGCTTGGCGTAATCACCAACACACCTGGCAATGAATAATCATCTAGGATAGTTAGGGCGTCCTCAAAACCAGAATACTGGCTAAGATCTTCAAGACCTTGCTGCGGAGAAATGTACTCAACCAGATCGACTTGGTCCCAACTTTCGATTTCATCCTTAAGCACCATGACTCTCGGCTCAGGGATACCATCCTCTACATAGGCACTAATTTGTGACGGGCTGGTGACATCTTGCGCCACTTCACCAACGTTCTTGCCCAGTAGGTATAAGCAAGCGGGCATAGCTAAAGCCATTGAAATCACCGCAAGCGTCAGCAAGTTACCCAACGGACGCTGCCACATTTGCGAGAACGATGACTTGGCTTGTTTCCAATGAACAACAAAGAAACCGTCGCTTGAAGCCCGGTTTGCTGCTCGATTGGATTGAGGTTTCTTAATGCGCTTATTCGCGGCCATAATCTTCAACCTCACTCAAAAAGCCTTGGTTTAATTCCAGATGACGATATTGAGGGCGAGTGTTCACTAACCCGATATCGTGCGTCGCTAGCATGATCGTGACACCCGCACGGTTGAACTCTTCAAACAAGCGTAATACACGACTCGATAGTTCAGGATCTAGGTTACCAGTTGGTTCATCCGCTAAAAGCAGAGTTGGACGGTTAACCACAGCGCGAGCAATACCGACCCGTTGTTGTTCACCTCCAGAGAGCTGGCTTGGCAAACAACGAGCTTTATCTAATAAACCGGTTTTGTCCAACGCGGCGCTGACTCGACGTTTAATTTCGTTTTCAGAAATAGATTCAATACGCATAGGCAGAGCGACGTTATCGAAGATCGAGCGATCCATAAGTAGGCGGTGATCTTGAAAGACAATCCCGATGTTACGGCGTAAAAAGGGAATGTCTTTGGCTGGGATACGAGTAATATCGTGATCGTTAAACCAAACACGTCCGTCAGTTGGACGCTCTATCGCGCAGATCAACTTCAGCAAGGTACTTTTACCAGCACCAGAGTGCCCGCCTAAAAATGCCATCTCTCCTCGTTTGAGATGAAAGTCCACTTTTTGGAGCGCTTGTCGTCCGCCTCGGTAGGCTTTGCTCACTTGCTGAAATTTGATCACCGAAAATTCCTCTTACGATCACTCATATCAAATTTAAAACGGTAGCAGGTTAAGGATAAACCACTTTGCTACACGCGTTACTCTTCGCGGCTAAATAGTGCTTCAATAAAGTCTTTCGACTCAAATGGACGCAGGTCGTCAATGCCTTCACCCACGCCAATGTAGCGGATTGGAATCTGGAACTGGTCAGCAATTGAGAAAATTACGCCACCTTTCGCTGTACCATCTAGCTTAGTTAGCGTAATACCCGTTACTGGTGCCACGTCACTAAACAACTTCGCTTGGCTAATCGCATTCTGACCGGTACCTGCATCTAGCGTTAACATGATTTCGTGCGGTGCAGAATCATCGATCTTCTTCATTACACGAACAATCTTGCGTAGCTCTTCCATCAAGTTGCTCTTGTTCTGCAAACGGCCTGCAGTATCTGCAATCACAACATCAACACCACGCGCTTTCGCCGCTTCAATCGCATCGTAGATAACAGACGCGCTATCGGCACCAGTGTGCTGAGCGATAACCGGAACATCATTACGCTGCCCCCAAACCTGAAGTTGTTCAACCGCTGCCGCACGGAAAGTATCACCCGCCGCCAGCATCACTTTCTTGCCTTCACTTTGGAATTGTTTCGCCAGCTTACCGATAGTGGTTGTTTTACCCACGCCATTCACACCCACCATTAAGATAACGTAAGGTGTTTTAGTGGTATCAACAACCAGTGGCTGTTCCACTTGGCTCAAGATTTCTGACATCTCTTCTTTAAGCAGACCATAAAGCGCTTCACCGTCTTTTAGGTCATTACGGGATGCTTTTTCTGTTAGGTTTTCAATGATCTTCACGGTGGTATTCATACCCACGTCGGCGATCAGAAGTTGCTCTTCTAATTCTTCAAACAGGTCTTCATCGATTTGCTTGCCTTTGAACAAACCAAAGAAGCCAGCACCAATGTTTGCTTTAGTACGGCTGAGGCTACGCTTAAGTCGTGCAAAGAAGCTTTCTGTCGGCTTCTCTTGAACTTCTTCAACCTTAGATTGAGGAGCAATCACTTCTTCCTGTTCTGCTTCTGCTTCTGCTTCTGCTTCTGCTTCTGCTGCGACAGGCTGCTGATCTTGTTGAGCCTCTTCAAGCGTTTGCTCTGACTCCGCAAGTTCAGATTCAACAGACTTAGGTTCCGTTGATTTAGCGTCTTCAACTTCAGGTGCGACCTGTTCAGCCTCAACTTGTGATTCAACTTCAGTTTGATCTTCAACGTTTTCTACGTTCGCTTCATTCTGAGTTTTTGGGCTTTGTTCTTCTTCACCAAAACCAAGCCACGATAATAATCCGCGCTTCTTTTTTTCCGTCATCAGAGGAGTTTCCTAGATCTACTAATTAGCTGTATTGACTTAATACACGTCGACTCTTTGCTATTGTTATACAATACAAGCTTGTACAAACGAATAGTAAAGAAAAATGACAAAGCAGTGATAAGTTTGCTTTTAGCTTGATACACTTTGTCATTGTAAATTTATTTAATACTCGAACCCACTTAAATTGGGCTCGGTATAGTATCACTTTATTAGCGGTCAAAAAATCTATGGTAAGACGTCGCCAGCAAAACACATCACAAAAAAAGCCATCCGGAGGCTTTGTTCGAATTATTAGTGGCTCATGGAGAGGTAGAAAACTGCCTGTTCATGATTTAGAAGGATTACGCCCAACCATTGACCGAGTCAAAGAAACACTCTTTAACTGGGTGGCACAAGATATCCCACATTCGACCTGCTTGGATGTATTCGCCGGTTCTGGTGGTCTAGGTTTTGAAGCCGCTTCTCGCCAAGCAAAAATGGTGACACTGCTCGAAATGAATCAAAAAGCGGCCAAACAGCTTTCTGATAACGCGAAAGAGCTCAAAGCAGACAACATCAATGTGGTCAACACTGATGCTATCTCTTTCCTTAAAAAATCAGGCACTCCTTACGATATGGTTTTCCTTGATCCACCATTTCGTAAAGGCTTACTCGCAGAAACAGTACAACTGCTTGAGAGCAACGGTTGGCTTGCCGACAACGCCATCATTTACGTCGAGACAGAAAAAGAGCTAAAACTCGAAGCTATGCCAGAAAACTGGGAATTACACCGCGATAAGACCACTGGCCAGTCGAGCTACCGACTGTTCAATCGAATCACTGAAGAATAGGAGTTATTGAATGAAGTTCTTGCTTCCACTAGCAAAAGCAGCCATCGCCTTTGTTTGGTTTATCTTGATCGCCAATATTTTCTACCCATTCCCGGGTAATGCTGCGATTGCGCTTTATATCATGACAGCATTCTTATTCTTCATGCACGGCCTGCAGATGCTGATTTTCATCGGTGCTTTTGGCGATAAGATCGAAATGTCACGTTGGGAGAAGTGGTCAATATTGATTTTCGGTGTCTTTGCCCTACTCGATATCCGACGCAAACACATGATGTAATAAAGCTTAAGCTTAGATATAAAACGCTTAGCGACAGAAAACATCATGACAGAAACAATTGATACAAAAGCGCCGCTCATTTGAGCGGCGTTTTTTTTATTCAGCGATGATACTGATGTTAGCCCATGTAGCCCTTTACGCCATCTAGGAACATTTGCGTCGACAGCATAACCAACAACAAGCCCATCAAGCGTTCGATGGCTTTAAGGCCTCTCTCACCCAACACTCGCAGGAAGAAGCCATTAAACATCAGAATAAAGAAGGTCGCACCCCAAGCCAGCATCACCGCGCCTGAAAGCTCTAACATATTGTCAGGGTGCTGGGTCGACAACAGAATCAATGCCGCAATCACTGAAGGGCCAGCAATCATAGGAATCGCCATCGGCACAATAAACGGTTCTTCACCCGCCGCGAGGCCAGTAATACTACCCGCACTTGGGAAAATCATCTTAATCGCGATGATAAAAAGAATAATACCGCCAGAGATACTCAAGGTTTCAGGCTGCACATGCAGGAAGTTCATGATGCTTTGACCAGCAAACAAGAACAGCAGCAGGATAATCAGCGCAAACATTAGTTCACGAACAAGAACAATACGGCGACGCTTCGGATCAATATGCTTAAGGATAGAAAGCACGATTGGTAAGTTGCCAAGCGGATCCATAATAAGAAACAGCATGGTCGCTGCAGATAAAATTTCCATAAGTTTGTCTCGAAAGCGTAAGTGCGCGGAGTATAGCAGCCTCAAGATTGATTTTCGAACGCAGTAACAAACTTAGGAATTTACGTTATTGGAAGGGTATTTATGAGAGCCAAACGAGGGAGAAATGGTCGGAGTGGAGCCAAGAATATCGCATCCACTCGCTAATCACAGTTCACTGGCGACAAGAACTGATGGTCATTCAAAATCAGTGATTACAAACACGTTCGCGATTAGTGCAAAGCTTGTCATCAATGATCACGACCTTTTCCATTTTCAGGAAAAATTTCAGCAATCCATCTAAATCCAGACCGTTCAGCTTACACGTATGAAAGCGAGCTTCAGCGCCATAGGTTTGAGCAAGCTCTTGCGTCAACTCTTCACGAGTCAGCGGCTTTTCACTCAGTAGATTTAAAACGTTGTGTGCATGAATTTCGGTAGTCATAACTCTATCTCATGTTTAATGAAGTAGACGTAGAGTACCTACTTTCATCTGAGCTGCCTTGATGTAGCTCAGAGTTAAGCTAGC
This sequence comes from Vibrio sp. 10N.239.312.C11, assembly GCF_041466065.1. Taxonomy (NCBI): domain Bacteria; kingdom Pseudomonadati; phylum Pseudomonadota; class Gammaproteobacteria; order Vibrionales; family Vibrionaceae; genus Vibrio; species Vibrio sp. 10N.239.312.C11. The sequence continues at coordinate 32,589 of NZ_JBFSRZ010000030.1, read as the reverse complement.
TCTACCCTAAATGGTGAGGGAAGCAACGATGAGAGCGTGTGCAAGAAAGTAACTGCCCGTTACCCAAAAATAAGCGCCCTTAATTGGGCTGCGATAGAAATTTAGGGCGTACGCCAATGCGGAAAGCAGCAGCACGCAGCAACCAACAAAACCAACAGCATGTGATAGCTGAGGCTCAAGTAACCAGACTTCACCAGAGGCCCAAGCAAGCTGAATGAGCACAATACCCATGATAACCACTGGAAAAACGAGTTTGTCTAAGCGAGGGAGTAATAGGAAGAAAGCAACGATACATGCAGCTAACAGCAGCGCGAACAACCACCAGACCATTTCTCCTGATAGCTGTAACCAAAATGCTTTGCTGTAACAAAGTTGAGCCAACAGGAAACACACAAAATGCAGAAGACGTTTTTGAGTAACAGTATGAAGCACATCTGCGATCGCGGATATCGCTAACCCAGCGACTACCCAATAGGTAAAATCAACGACAACAGATTGAGTTAGAGCAATAGTCGCCAATAATACAAACGTAAAGACCTTATACAATAAAGCCTGACCGATATGCCCATGTTTCGTTCCTGTTATTGCTCCAATACCAGACAAGGAAACCGCCAACCAACTCCACATATCATTTGCCCTATTGCTTTTAATCGTCGCCAGTCTAGGCACACAGGTGTTGATGTAAAGCCTCAGCCCTTCAAAATTGGATCTTGATTACGCTTCCACTAAAAAGAGCATCTTTAGATTGAAGTCGTCACAATAGCTGCAGCGATAGTGATTATTCCTTTTAAAATAGACTCATTGTTCGGAAAACTCATATAAATTGACGCTAGAGAACCCAAACTTAAATTCCAATCACTTCTATCCTGCCAACGCCACAATATGTCGCTATATATTGCAAATACCACATAACTAAAAGTTCAAAATCAAATACACAAAAACATTAAAAACAAACACTTAAAATCAAAAAACAGACTTACATAGAACTTTCCAACACTATGCAAACCTAGACTTACAAAGTGCGTAAATTACCTTTATAAAAACCACTTTGTCAGGTTTCGCTAAGCTTCCTGTCAAAAAACCATCACAAAAATTAAACCTAAAACCTATAAAGTTTAATTAAACAAACCTAGACACCACCAAGCCCTATTAATACAGTTTAACAACCTTTAACAATATAAATTACACAAAATGACCATTACAAAACAACAACTTAAACCAAATGAGAACAAAAATAAATCACAACGAACAAAATAAGAGCTCCCCAAAAAACACAGTAAAACATAGCAAAAGTGATAGAAAACCCAATAGTTTTCTATCACTTTTAAAGGCTTCGAAAGTAATTCTTGATCTAAAGCCATAAGTAGTGCTATTCTTTAAAACATAGCGAGAGACAACCAAATTTAGGAGTAGTGTTATGATTTCATCTTCGCAAAGACAAGGACTTGTAATGATCGCGGTAGTTGTAGGTCTAATGACACTACCGATGATGTACTAAGCAAGTTACAGATAAAAAAAGGGACGCCATTAGCGTCCCTTTTTTTGTTCAATTTTTTCACTTCGAAAACAGATGCAGTGTTAACACATCCCAGTTCGCATAATAGAAACCAGCGGCAGCTAAAGTCATTGCCATCATCAGTAAGATTGCAACTCGCCAAATAAAACGACCACTACGTGGAGTCAACTCCTTCTCACAGTCGTTACACATCATGATGAACTTATGCTGGTCTTCCAACTTAGCCTCATGCTCATTGACTACCTTATTACGACACGTTGCGATATAACGCAGCTTACTCACCGTATCGTGCGGTAGCCTTTCTTCACAGCTTGACACAAGCTCATGCAATCCTTCGCCTTCGGCATGATATTGAAGCCTCAATAATTTCTCTATATTACGAGTTCTTGTCACCACTTTTTCAATATCGGTCATATTAGCCCTCCCACTCCACACTATAATTCTAGTCGAGCATTTCCCTATTCTTATACAAAATCACTGTTATTTACGAGAGAAAGAGACAATAAATAACAATGCTTTATCCCAAACTGGCCTCTAAATGTGATGTCTGCCGAAAAATAATCAGCTTGGCTTACAACAGTTCACGAATAACGGCTTGAAACACATATCCCTATTGCTTGAAAGATTAGAATAACCATCACGACTACATGGAGGTTACATGCCTAATTCACTCTTTTTTGCCATCTTTGCACTCGCCGGTCTAGCGGCTTGGGTATTTCTTGGTTTCTATCGAAAGCACTCACAAGGTGAAAATGCGCCAGAAAAGAAAGTGAACGTCACTGTGTTGGACAAACAATCCATCGACCTTCCTGATGCAGAACCAGGCCAAGAAGATCAAGAGTATTGGATTTACGTTCAACGTGGTGTGGTTGGTCCAAAACGAGAGTTCCAAGTCGGAATCCACTACTTCCATGCCCTGAACCCTGGCGACAAAGGTACCTTAACCTACCAAGGCGATAAGTTCTTACACTTTGCATTGAAGCGCTAAACATTAGGTACTTCAACTGTATCTTCTAAGCAATCCATCAGAAAGCCTTAGCACCCACCGCTAAGGCAATAACCAACGTGTTTTCTCTGACTTAGAGACCAACCAGCTCATCCATAACGCGCCAGCTCCGCTGATCACGATCCATAATGGAATAACCCAAGCAGGGTGTCCTTGGTACCAACCGAACTCTTTCATTGGCCATAAGAAAATCGGGTGCAGCAGATAAATACCTAAGCTGTGTTTACTGATAAAACCAACCACTTGATTGCTCTTCTCAGACAAGCCTTCACCATAGTAACGGCACACCATGAACACCATGCTCGCCGCTAATACGGTGTTCAACGTCTTGTAAGATAACCAACGCCCTACCGTGTATTCTTCTGCGACCAAACTTGCATCAACCACCATATAAACCGTGGTCAGTAACGCTAATCCACCAAGTAACACACTCACGCCGACAGTCATCTTGTTAAGTGGAACCATCTTATACAGCAGGTAACCCAACGGTAAGTACCCGGTGTACAACCACAACTCGTGACTCCAAGGGCCATCGATTTTCAATAAGAACAATAACGTTGTGAACAACCATACCGCCGTAAAGGCATAGACAGATCTATCACCGTACTTTCTGACCATGACCTGTAAAAAAGGAATCACAAAGTAGAGTGGGATGAAGTAATAGAAGAAACCAAGGTGATAGTACGTGTAGTGATGATAACTATTGAGCAAAACCTCCCAACTGACGTCCGCATCAAAACCCATTAGCGACCAACCTGATAGGTAGGTATAGAAAAGCGACCAAACAATGAATGGGATCAGTACCTTACCCAGACGGCGCTTGAGGTAGTATTTAGCATCAAACGGGCGCTGATCACTCAGCATCAATGCACCAGAAATCAAGATGAACACAGGCACTGCCCATCGGCTGAAACCATTCACCGTAATGGCAGTCAGCCACTCACCGAAAGGAATGGTGCTTAATTCATTACGATAAGGCGCCAAAACATGAATCGCGATAACAGCTATGGCCGCGACACATCGTGCTAAATCAAAAAAGAGAACTCGCTGCTTCATGTAAATGCCTGATTAATATTCAATCATTCTACTATAGCAATAAAAAAGCTGACCGGAATAAATACCAAGTCAGCTTAGTGTTAAAGAAGATACTTATCGCGAATTTAACTTATTCGACTCTAGGTTACCCGACCTAAGCAATGCGACTTTCACTCTTACAAATGAGGCTCATGCGGCTGAAGCTTATGCCGCTGAGATTTGCGGCACTTTAGGTAAACGCAGAGAGATCACCGTCGTTATCGCTAAGAATGCGAAGGATACCCACAGACACGCAGACAAACCGGCCATCTGGAATACCAAGCCCGACAATATCGTGCCAATCAAGCGACCCATCGCGTTTGCCATGTAGTAGAAACCAACATCAAGAGAAACCCCATCGCCTTTCGCGTAACTCACAATCAGGTATGAGTGAAGTGATGAGTTCACCGCAAAGATGGCACCAAATACCATCAATCCACCGATGATAACTAGCTCTGGTTGCCAGCCAATTTGCACCGCATAGGCAATACCGGCAGTCACAATAGCCAATGCACCCGCCCACAGTAGCGCTGCATATCCATCAGGCACCTTGCCTTGTGCTTTACCAGTAATCTTAGGTGCAATGCCCTGCACAAAACCGTATGCGATGGTCCAAGCCGCTAAGAAGCCACCCACCCATGAGTGGTCCCAACCAAACACACTGCCTAGATAAATCGGCAAAGCAATCACAAACCACACATCACGAGCACCAAACAGGAACATACGCGCAGCCGACAAGATATTGATGGATTCAGACTTAGAGAAAATTTGTTTAAACTTCGGTTTGGTTTTCGCTTTGCCCATGTCTGCTTCTAAGCTCACTAAACTGCCAATGAAGACCAAGGTCAGCACAGCAGCCATCGCGAGCACTGCGTATTGGAAACCAATCGTCGAAAGCAGTAAGCCACCGATAAAGAACCCGGCACCTTTCAGTGCATTCTTAGATCCGGTTAGAATCGCAATCCACTTATAAAGCGCACCTTGCTGCTCATCTGGGACTAAGGTTTTAATCGAGCTTTTAGCACTCATCTTATTGAGATCTTTAGCGATACCAGACAAGGCCTGCGCCGCCATTACCCAAGGAATGGTCAACATTGCGGTTGGCACCGCGAGCATGCCCAAAGCGACAACTTGCATCCCTAAGCCGATATTCATGGTCTTATTGAGGCCAAGACGCGCCCCTAACCAACCACCAATTAGGTTCGTCACCACACCAAAGAATTCATAAAAAAGGAACAGTGAGGCGATCTCTAACGAACTGTAGCCAAGGTCATAGAAATACAAGACCACCAGCATACGAAGTGCACCATCAGTAATGGTGAAGTTCCAGTAATTGAAGGTCACCAGCATGTATTGGCGAACGCTCTTACTTAGATTTGAAAACATAACGCTATCTCTGCAATCTAAACAAAAAGAGCTTTTAGATCATAGGTGTCCAAAAGCTCTAATTCTTACTTTCCACTTAACTTATACTCAAAATAATTGGAGTGGCAGCTAGGCAACAAGCAAGTTCAGCCCTATGAGCATAGGTGTTCTATGTGATTAGGGCGGCCGGCGATCCGGTGAACTTGCGCAGTTAACAACGCTGCTGGTTCAAGTATGAAGAGCTACGCAGAAGCTACGCCATTAATGTATTCAACCTGAATGGCTTTAGTGAATGCGCCCGGACGCAGTGCCTGCACCTCTTGAACAATCTTGTTCATGTCCCAACTCTTCTCTAACAGCAGGTGTGCAGCCAGCAAGCCAGTCCGGCCAGAGCCGCCCATGCAGTGCATTGCTACCTTGCCGCCGTTATCCACGACTTGGTGTAGCGCAGGGCTCGCCGCCTGCCATTTCGCAGCAAAATCGGCACCCGGTGCACAATCGTCTTCGATTTCGATTTGAAACCATTGCATGCCTAGTGCTTGCGCTTTCTCGCCTAACTTTGAAACGTTCTTGCTCGCCAGTTCTTCACTATCTAGCGCCGTCACAATCGCTTCCACGCCTTGCGCTTTAAGTTGCGCTAGAGATGCATCGAGGTCAGTGCCTTTAGTGCCTGGGCACGGAGTAAGCACTAACGCACCTGTTTTTAAATCTAGCTGCCATGTTGGGTGTGCTTGAGAATTCGTCATCGTCATTAATCTCTTAAAATTCTTTTGTATATAGACCGATACTCAAAATAATTGGAGTTGCAGCTAGGCAACCAGTAAGTTCAGCCCTATGAGCATAGGGGTTCTATGTGATTAGGGTGAACTTACGCAGTTAACAACGCTTGCAGCTTCAAGTATGAAGAGTATTAAGCTAGGCCAACGGTACGAACTAGCTCAGCAGTACGTGTTGCGTAGCCCATCTCGTTGTCGTACCAAGCGTAGATCTTAACCATGCGCTTACCAACTAGCATGGTTGATAGCGCATCTACGATAGTTGAGCGTTGGTCGCCTTTGTAATCGATAGAAACCAGGGGACGCTCTTCAAAGCCAAGAATGCCTTTCAGTTCATTCTCAGACGCTTCTTTCAGCATCGCGTTGACTTCTTCAGCTGTGGTGTCTTGCTTCACTTCGAAGATGATGTCGGTCAGAGAAGCGTTCGCTAGTGGTACACGAACCGCGTGGCCATTAATACGATTTTCAAGCTCCGGGAAAATCTCAACAATCGCTTTAGCGCTGCCTGTCGTTGTCGGGATAAGACTCATACCACATGCACGAGCACGACGTAGGTCTTTGTGCGGCGCATCTAATATAGTTTGTGTATTGGTGAGATCGTGAATAGTGGTGAAAGCTGCGTTTTCGATACCCAACTTCTCGTTAATCACCTTCACAACAGGCGCAAGACAGTTAGTCGTACAAGATGCCGCAGTCACAATCTTATGTACCGCTGGATCGAAGATATTGTCGTTCACACCAACTACGATGTTTGCAATGCCTTCTTCCTTTACTGGTGCCGATACCACAACACGCTTCACACCTTGCTCAAGGTATTTGTTTAGGAAAGATGTCTTACGGTGAACACCCGTCGCTTCAAGGACAACATCGCAACCAGACCAGTCGATTGCATCGATATCGCGCTCTTGCGTAGTTCTAATGCGTTGGCCGTTGATGATCATCTCATCGCCTTCAACCGTGACTTCGTGGTTCCAGCGACCTTGAACCGAATCGAACTCAAGAAGATGCGCCAGTGTTGCTGTATCGCCTGCTACATCGTTAATTTGAACAAACTCTAGCTCAGCCCAATCGAATGCTGCGCGAAGTGCTAAACGGCCGATACGGCCAAAACCATTAATACCTACTTTGACTGTCATACTCTTTTCTCTCAGTTAATTGCCTTCATGTTTGAAGCCGCAGTGTTGTTGACTATGCCTAACTGCAATCTCAACGATTTTGGCAATAAATTTAAATGTATTTAAACGCAACATTGAGGGCGTGAAGTCATGGCTTCTAGGCGCTCAATATCCTGTTGGTATTCAGTTTTCAAACAGTTCGATGCGATAAGGTCATAAATTAACTTTAGCATCCAACCCGGTAAATCTTGTGACAGACGGTAGAACACCCACTGCCCTTGGCGAACGTCAGTTAAAACTCCGTTTGAACGCAACTGCGCAAGATGGCGGGAAATCTTTGGCTGACTTTCTTGTAATGCCTGAGTCAACTCACCAACAGATAGGCACTCTTGGCGCACAATCAACATTAAGCAACGCACTCGCGTTTCATCAGACAGTAATTTAAAAAATTGGTGAGGAAGCATAACTACATACTCATATATGGATATGCATATATATTAGTTGTAAAAAAACGCACGTCAAGGCGTGCGTTTTCATTGTCATAAAAGTTTAACGAAGAATATCAGAGTTTGTTGGTAACAATATGACTCCAGCGTCGAGCTTCAGTGAGTTCTGTTTTCACTTGTTCCACGTTCAACCCTAGATCAGCACAGTGATCATCAATCTTTTGCCAATCAGCATGTTCGAAACTTTCTTCAAGCGCTAATAATGCGCCATATGGACCTTCTCTGCGCAGCAAGGCGACCTTAATACTTGTGCATAACGGTAATTGTTCAATTAAATTCTCTAACGACAGATCGAGCAATGCATCAAGTAATGAGAACAAGCCAATCATAAAGGCTTGTTCAGTATGCCCTTTAAATACTTGGTAACGAGACATCCGTTGGCAAAACTGCGCACGCTGCAAAGACAGTCCATACAGTTCTTTGGGCTTTTTATCAGAGACATAAGACGCTACTGCTAGCGAGACAAACATTTTCAGTTTCTCTTGCCCTAAATAAACCAAGGCCTGACGAAATGAAGAGATGGTGACCTCAAGGCGGGGTGACATAGTGTTCACAAAGCGCAGAAGCTTATAGGATAAGGCAATATCTTTCGCGACGATGCTTTCAACACGTTGGAAGTCGACATCCGGCTTACAGACCTCTTGGAATAGCTCCATCGCTATCACTTGCTCTGGGCTAATATACTTAGTCTTTATGATTTCGGGCTTACTAAAGAAATAGCCTTGGAAAAACTTAAACCCTGCTTCTTTCGCTTGTTGGAACTCTTGTTCCGTTTCAACCCGCTCAGCAAGAAAACTATACTTCTTCCCTTCGTGCTTTTTGACTAACTCACACGCCGCATCCAACCCCATCTGCATGATATCAAGCTTAACAATATGCGTATATTGAAGGAAACGTTCCCACTCAGGTGTCGAAGTAAAGTCATCTAGGGCAATCATATACCCTGCTTGATAAAGCTCTTTGATTACCTCTAATAGCTCATCGGTCGGTTGGCAGGTTTCAAGAATCTCAACTACGACCTTATCTTTCGGTAAGCTCATTGGAAGACGACGAATCAAGCTTTGATACGGAAAATTAATGAAGCAGCGTGAAGATGGGATCGAAGGGTTAAGCCCAACGGACAAGAAGTTTTCAACGATCAGGCGATACGTTGCTCGATTAGACTCAATATGCGCGGGGTAGGCATTCCTATCACCGTCACGAAACAGCAGCTCATAACCAAGCGTGTTCTTGTTACGGTTTAAGATAGGTTGTCGAGCAACGTACGTAGCGGTCATTTATTGATAACTCTAATTGATTTAACTATAACTCTGTTACTTTCATTAAGCTTTGGCAGCAGCCAGCAAAGCGCCGCAGCCCATGAACATACCACCAAATATTTTATTTATCTTACCCATTATGCGATCTGAGCGAATAAAACGTCCCATTTGTGAAGCTAATGAGGTGTAACCCAACATAACCACGCTATCAATAAATACAGTGGTCACTCCGAGCACCAACAACTGCGGTGCTTGCGGTTGTGTCGGATCGATAAATTGCGGAAACAGAGCAACTAAGAACACGATAGATTTTGGGTTAGTCAAATTGATAAGCACTGCATTTCTGAGCAGCTTGCCACTCGATAGCGTTGATTTTTCTTCTGAAGCTACCAAGCTAGAGTTATCACGCCACTTTTGAATGCCTAACCATAGAAGATAAACCACGCCCACCCATTTGATGATGGTAAATGCCAAGGCGGATTTTGCCACTAGTGCACCAATACCCGCTCCCACCAGCATAATATGAAATGCAAGACCGAGCTGTAAGCCTACGATCGACGCAAGTGACTTCTTGGTGCCATAGCTGAGCCCATTGCTGATTGAGTTAACGGTACCTGAGCCCGGTGCCAAACTAAACAAAATCGCCGTGACGACATAAGCAAGCCAAACATGAGTATCCATTTGCATTTCCTTACTAGTTCTTTAATCTAACAACATTAGTAGCGATGACGCTCTCACATGCATCAGTCAGGTAATTTCCCATGGAAAACCACAGTGCCACCCTGTTTTCATACACGCAAGAACCTGAGTTCGAGCAAGCGATTAAACACCCGATCTCCACCTTTTGGCAACAACGAAAGGATGGTTATATTACATCATCTGGTAAAAAAAGATTGTACTGGTGTAGCTTAACTTCTCCGACACACACCAAAGCTATTGTTATTTCAAATGGTCGCATCGAGTGCTGCTTAAAATACCAAGAGCTCTTTTATGATTTCTATCAGCAAGGTTATGACGTTTATTCATTTGACCACCAAGGTCAAGGTCAGTCGGAACGTATGGTAACAGACTCTGACATTGGTCACATTCACGAGTTTGATGATTACGTATCAGATATGTCTGACATTATTGCCAGTTTTGATCTTAGCAAGTATTCCAATCGCTACCTGCTCGCACATTCGATGGGCAGCACAATCGCCACTCGCTACTTGCAAACTCATCCCAACCACCCGTTTGACAAAGTCACTCTGTGCGCTCCGATGTTTGGGATCAATACTGAATGGTACTTCAAGCCTATCGCAATGCTTGTTGGACAAGCTCTCACCGCTTTTTATGCCAAGCCGACTTATGCCCCCGGGCAACAGGCATATTACTCTAAGCCCTTCGAAAATAACTTATTAAGCCACAGTAAGGTGCGCTATCAGTGGTTCCGTTGCTTATATGACGGTTCCCCTTCTTTGCAGGTTGGCGGACCAAGTACTCGCTGGGTATGGCAAGGGTTAATGGCAGCCAAGCAGGCAATACAACAAACTCGTCAAATCAAGATCCCACTGCTATTGATTCAGGCAGGGGAAGAGAAGATTGTGAGTAACGATGCTCAAGTGAAGTTCATCAATAAGCTGAAAAAAACCAACTCTGATTGCCAGTTTAAGGTGATTGAGGGTTCTAAGCATGAGGTGCTGTTTGAGCAAGATGAATACCGTAATCACACACTGGATGCTATCAATCAGTTTTTTGCCTAGATCGAATAAGCCAATAGGCTAAGTAACCGACCAAGAAGATAAGCGCTAAAGAGGAAGAGAAGTAAGTGAGCTTTGCCCTCTTTTCTTGCATGAAATTGGCATACAATTTCCACCTAGAGATATTGTGGTTAAAACGATGCTAGCGTTGGCTAGTATTGATATTTGCTAAGCATTTTGCAATGAGGGTTAAATGACTATTCCTGCACTTAAAGATTCCGTGAAAATTGTTGCTTCTGATTTAGATGGTACGCTTTTGGCTCCCAACCATCAGCTAAGCGACTTTACCAAACTAACGCTTAAGAAGTTACACGAGCAAGGTTACACCTTTATCTTCGCTACGGGTCGCCATCACGTCGACGTAGCAGGGATTCGTCAAATTGCAGGGATTCCGGCATACATGATCACGTCAAACGGTGCTCGCGTACACGACCAGAACGATCAACTGATGTATAGCCAGGACGTCCCTCAGAAATTAGTTCAACCGGTTATTGATATTGTTCGCCAAGATCCAAATATCTTTATTCATATGTACCAGAATGAAGATTGGCTACTCGACCGTGAAGACGAAATGCTCGCTAAGTTCCATAGTGAGTCTGGCTTTAGCTACAAGCGATTTGAAGCTGATAATGCCCCAAGCGACGGCATTGCTAAAGTCTTCTTCACACATCCAGAGCAAGACCACGAATATCTGGTCACGTTTGAGCAAAAGCTGAAAGATGCGTTTGGAGACAAACTGAACATCGCCTTCTCAACACCTTGGTGTTTAGAAGTGATGGCCGCTGAAGTATCTAAAGGCCACGCCTTAGACGCTGTTGCGAAATCATTGAACCTGACACTGGATAACTGTGTTGCCTTTGGTGATGGCATGAATGACGCAGAGATGCTGGCGATGGCGGGTAAAGGGCTAATCATGGGCACATCACATGAAAAAGTGATGAAAGCTCTACCAGACAATGAAGTGATTGGCAGCAACACAGACGACGCCGTTGCTCACTATCTAGAAAAGCACCTACTCTAATATCGTCTCGTCGAAGAGATCTGTATAAATAAAAAGGCAGCCAACTGGCTGCCTTTTTTGAACCTTACGTAAAAAGCTCTCTCTAACGCTATCGAGAACCCAGTATTTCTTTGCTTAATATTGCCTGCCACTCTTGTTCGGTAACCGGCATGATCGATAATCGGTTGCCCCGTTTAACCAGTGGCATTTCTGACAGTTCAGGCATGGCTTTAAGTGTTGCCAAAGGAATTAAGCGTTCAGTCACTCGCACAAACTCAACATCAACCATTATCCAGCGCGGATTGTCTGGCGAAGACTTAGGGTCGTAGTAATTACTCTCTGGGTCGAACTGAAAGTGGTCTGGGTAGGCTTCTCTGGTTACTTTCGCGATCCCCGCCACGCCAACTTTTTTACATGATGAATGGTATATCATCACCAAGTCTCCAAGCTTGACGTCATCACGCATCATGTTTCGAGCCTGATAGTTGCGTACACCCTCCCAACAAGAGGTTTTTTGTACTCTTAGAGTCTGAATAGAGAAGGTGTCGGGTTCTGTTTTAAATAACCAATATGCCATAATAAATCCAATTAACGGTTGCTCCGAGGAAGATATAACATGAAGGTAATGAAAAACCCAGTGACATGGCTAGTCGCATTCGCTTTGCAAGGCTGTGTAACGGCACCAGATACGCCGCAACAACCTGAATTGCCCCCAGCAACCTTGGATGAACCACTGAGCATTCAACCGCAAACCTTCATCATGCGTGGTCAAGTTGTGGTAGGTCATGAAAGCCGAACCTTCACCCCTTGCGGTAGCCAACAACAATACTGGTTAGATTTAACACCAGAACTCGCATTAGAAGCGCAAGGGCTCTCAACGAGACCTTACCAAGCCTTATACGGCGAGCTGATTGGTCATCTAACCGTACCGAGCCAAACAGGGTATAACGCAGATTTCACGGCACGTTTCGTGGTTGATCAAGTGAATATCCTAACCGCAGAAAACCCTAATCGTTGTGACCAACCACTGCGTTCAACACGAGTATTCGGTAATGAACCCTTCTGGTCAGCAACCTTCGATAAAGACCAGCTCAAATACACCAAGATGGGCGAACAACCACAGCTCCTCGATATTGAATCAAGCCGCACCACACCAAGCAGTCGTGATTATCAATTAGAGGGTAAAGCAGCGCAAGGCAAACTCAACCTTACAAAAGAGAGTTGCAGCGACGGCATGAGTGATTCTATCTATGGATGGCATGCCAAGCTTAACCTCAATGACAGTAACTATAATGGCTGTGCAACGGTCTCAAACCAAGATCCAACATTGGACTGGAGCGGACTCTACTTCGCTAGCTCAACGCAAAACTCAGGGTTCTCTATCAACCTTGAACTCAACAATGACCACAGTGCTATCACGACTTATTCATACAGCAATGGAGACCCTTCTATTGTTGAGCAGGGCTTCTGGCAGCAACTGAACCAAAATCAGGTACAAGTGGTTATGACTCGCCACCAGCAACAGTATTTGATCTCCGAGCGTATCTTCACACTCGATAATGGCAAGCTAATCGCTGAAAAAGAGAAAGTGGGCAACGTGGTCTATCCGATTGCCAATGGCGGTCTGGTGCTATTCGAAGCTAAGAGTGCGCAAGCGCAAGCAAACACCCCCGCTAACGTTGATCTAACCGCTAAGCAGGTCAACTCCAGTGATCAACTTGATCCAAAAGTCGACCAAGCGATCCGCGAGTATTTTAAGATCAACAATACCGATCCAGACAACACTCAGTACCGTTGGCTGACCTACGATCTGAACGGTGATGGTAAGGAAGAGTTGTTTGCTCAACTCGATTGGTGTGGTTCAGGTGGCTGTACGTTGCTTATCTTTGAAAACCACCAAGACAACTGGCGATTCAATAGCCGAGTGACACTGGTTAAGGGCGATATACGCTTAGGTAAATCGCAAAGTCATGGCTGGCAGGATCTGATCTTCAATGTCAGCGGCGGTGGAGCAACACCTGCGAAACACACACTGTCTTACACCGGTGTTAGCTACCCACTGAATCCAAGTGTTGCTCCAGTTGCAAATGATGCTGATATCAGTGATGTGGTTCTATTTGCTGATGGCGTATCACCCGCACAAAGCGGAGTTAAGCTATAACTATGAGTAATCAACAAGCTTGCGGTGGTTGTGGCTTCACTCATCAATGTATTTGTCATCGCATACCAAGTGTTGAAAGCCAAACTGATCTTGTACTGCTCACTCATGAGAATGAACTGTCGAGAGACACCAATACCGGAAAGTTACTTGAGCAATCTATTCAGCAATGTCAGTCCTTCGTATGGCAACGAAAAACACCACCAGAAGAGTTGATTGCCTTACTCGAAGACAAAACATTGCAGCCTTTTTTGCTGTTTCCAAGTGACAGCAGTATTGAGTGCCAGCAAGCCGTGTCATCTGTAGCTGGAGACCGTAAGCCGTTATTCATCATCTTGGATGGCACATGGCAGGAAGCGAAGAAAATGCTCAACAAGAGCGCGTGGTTAAACACCATTCCTCAAATCCATCTCGATATCACGACTGAATCGTCATACACCTTACGCCGCAATCAAGACAGCGGGCACCTGTGTACCTGTGAAGTTGGCGTTGAGTTGCTAAAAACGTTAGGTGAAATCGAACCAGCTAAGTTGATTAACGATTACTACCAACACTACCTAAAGGTGTTTCAAGCGGATAAATGTGGTCATTCACTCAAATAGAGGAAGCCACGTAGAGGCTTGCGGTAAGTAACGTAAAACTGAAACAAAAAGGGTGAGCCATAAGCTCACCCTTTTTACATCTAACGTTAATCTATTGAACCGATCGGTGTTTCACGTGAAACCGACACTCTGGCTGCTCTTTGAAAGAAATTTAACTCGTTCGATTAGAACAAACGCTGCGGTTGACCAAAGTAGTAACCCTGAAGGTAATCGACACCCATATCCTCTGCGATTCGACACACCGGTTCATTATGTACGAACTCCGCAACTGTTTTAGCGTTCAGTATCTGGCACAAACTCACCAGTTGCTGAGCGATCTTGCGCTGTTTCTTATCTTTATCAATATTCCGAATTAAACTGCCATCAAGCTTTATGACTTGTGGTTCTAACTTCAATATCTCATCAATGTTCGAATAGCCGGAACCAAAGTCATCAACAATAATATTCACACCAAGGTCGCGGAAGTGATTACACACCTCGATCAAGCGACCGTAATCCTGAATTTGTTCCGTTTCTAACACCTCTAAGCCAATACGCTGTGGGTGACTGATTTTCTTGATGGCTTGCTCAAGGTGAAGAATGGTTTTCTCATTGCTAAAATCTTGTGGCGCCAAGTTAATTGAGAACGAATCGGTTCGCTGACTCATAAAATCAAAGGTACGCGTTATCATCTGGCGACTCAAACGTGTATAGAGATGAGTTCCTTCTATGATTGGCAAGAACTTACCCGGCACAATCAGTTGTCCATCTTCTTCAATTCGAACCAAGCACTCGTAGCTTTCTACCTGATGGCTGTGCGCAGAGACAATAGGTTGGGAACACGCCACAATATTCTGATTAAGCACCGCGCGACTGACACACGACAGCCAGCCAAGCTGCTCTTGGCGATGCTTCTCTAATTGAATGAGCGTCTTGGCGCTCACTAGATGCTTGTTCTGACTCACAGCGCTGCGCCTAGCATCAATCGCCTTCAACAACAAATCATCAATCGAGGTCGTAGGAAAATCTCGACGGCTGGCTATACCCGCACAGATGGATACCGACAGGTAATCAATATCAGGCAACCCCGTTGGTTCAAAATTCACATGTTCCGTTTGGTCTGCAAATTCAGAAAAACGCTGATGAATATGTTCTTGCCCCACCCAGCTATCAAACACCACCGCCCACTCACCGATACCAATGCTATAGAGCTGACACCCCTCATCAAAGAACTGCCACAGCGCCTTTTGAAAATACTCGCTTAAATCATGCAGAAGCTTGTCACCGACTCGATAGCCATACTTCTCATTGATTTGGCCAAATGTCGTGACTTTCAAAGCCAACAAATGACTATCGGTACTCATTTTTGACAGCTTTTCACGCAATACGCTTCGGTTAGGTAAGCCTGTACGGCGATCAATTCGGTAGCTCGCGGTCAATGCGGTCGCTTGCTGTTGAATCTTACTCGCCATGCTGTTGTTCATGTCATCGACATCAAGCAGAGCATTTCGTATCAATGAAAACAGAGGGGAAATATTGGTCGCGGATTGTGTCTCTAATGGCAATACCGCCTTGCCTTCACCTTCCCTAAGCGCAAGATAAGTGAGGCTATGATGCAAAATTCGTTGCTGGCCATTATCTTGATAGAGCTCTCCCATGCAGTACACGCCATAGGTGTCCGCTAATGCTTGGAAAACCTCAACCTCTTGGTTGCCATCAATGAAATCAATGCGAGAGGTACAGTTGTAGATAAAAAACTGTTCTGGTTTATGGGAAGCAATCTGTTGAACGCCCAATCGGATTTGCTCTAGGGTCAATGAAGGATGGTCATAACAAAACCGCACCTCATCACCAACCTGAAACGACCCACTGAATTCTATCTCTCCGCCCTCTGTCACCTTGAGCGGTAAGTGAGTGTTCTGGTCTTTGGGTTCACCGACCATCAAGGGGAAGTTATACAGTTGCTCAAAAGGGATTTCGAGACCGTCAGCGAGGTAACGATTATAGACTTCTCGGACAGGTATACCGTCCAATTCAGCTAGCCGATTATCTTGAGCGCCAGTCACTCGGAAGGTACGACCAATGGGGTTCCATTCGCAGTAATACCCCTTAGTAATTGCGAGTTCAACACTGTGCAGTGCTAACATCACATAGGCATTTTCATAGCAAATACCATCGAGCATCACCCATCGTCCATGCTCTGTAATGGTCGATGCACCGCCACAAATAGGTAATGAATATATCGACTGCTCAAACGCTGAAAATAGATCTTGGTTATTTATCTGCAAGCGATCGGCGAAACAGATAATGCTTTGAGTATCAGCATTACATTCAAGCTGCTGCCACATCGCTTGGCTATCCCGTCGAGGCTGCTCGCTATATTCGACAACCCCACAAGTGTAAGACGTCGCCTCAAAGCGAGTAACAATAACATGGAGACCTTTATGCAGGATCACACCTTGGCTGATGTAGTGATTAGCGCTACAACCAATCAATTTGGCGTTGGGGAAAGTCGACTGAATTACTTGGCAGGCAGCCAACACCGAATCTTTCTCGAAAGAAGAAAACACCTGAATCAGTAGATTGTCATGTTGATGAAAATCTATCTTTTGCAATTCACGCTGGGTGCACTTAATGTCTTGTATCTGGAAAGAGGTCGATTGCATATTCACATTAATCGTTACGTTAATGATTTGTTATTGTGCTTATTATAGATAAAGCTTGCACGGAATACTTACAATCGTCTTATAAATAATGTGACGCTAGTTAGACATCATTCATTCCACTAAAGAGCCATCATCTGTGCCCGTGCAGTGCTTTAAAAGCAAGTCACATTAGGACGTTGAGGGCTTTAACAACTAAAACAGTCGCTTAGGCTCACCAAAGTAATAACCTTGCAGATAATCGACACCCATTTGCTCTGCAATTTCACAAACCTGTTGGTTATGGACAAATTCGGCAACTGTTTTGGCGTTAAACACCTGACACAAGCGTACTAATTGAGAGGCGATATTCCTTTGCTTTGGGTCTTTGTCGATATTGCGAATCAAGCTACCGTCGAGCTTAATGATCTGCGGCTCAAGTTTAATGATCTCATCAATATTGGAATAACCAGAACCAAAGTCATCAACAATGATTCTCGCCCCAAGAGCACGGAAGTGATCACACACTTCTATCATGCGGCCATAATCTTTGATCTGTTCAGACTCGAGAACCTCTAGACCAAGTCTAGTGGGGTCGTTCATACCACTAATCGCTGACTCGAGAACCTCAAGCGTCTTATCGCTCAGTAAGTCTTGTGGGGATAGGTTGATTGAAAAAGAACTCTGCTTATTTGCCATGTAGCCAATGGTGTTTCGAATCATGTGCCGGCTAAGGCGAGTATAGAGATGCGTGTCAGCAATAATGGGTAAGAACTTACCAGGGAGTACAATGGTACCATCCGACTCCATGATTCTGACCAAGCACTCTTGGCCAATCATTTCGTGAGTACCAGACGCTACAATCGGCTGTGAGTAGGTGATAATGTTCTGATCTAAGATTGCGCGGCTTACACAGCTCAGCCAGCCTAGTTGTTCTTTACGATCTTCCTCACTCACCTGAATGTTTTTGGCATTAGTGATGTGAGTATTGTTCCGCACCCCGTAGCGTCGAGCTTCAATCGCTTTCAACAAGATCTCATCACCGCTATCAGCTAAGAAATCACAGCGACTAGCGAAACCACCACACAGAGAAACCGAAAGGTAGTCTATGTCGGTTAATCCATATGGCTCAAAATTAATATGCTCAATACCATCAGCAAACTCGACGAAACGTTGCTCTATCTTCACGCTATCGACACTCGCGTTAAAGATAATTGCCCACTCACCGACACCAATACTGAACAGTTCAACCTTTACCTTGGATTCCTTAGCCACACTAAGGTGCAATCGGTCGACAAAATGATTCGACAGATCAAGCAGTAATTGGTCACCCACTTGATAACCGTATTTTTCGTTAACTTGATGAAAATTAGTCAGCTTCAGCGTCAACAGATGTTCATTGAATAAAATCGTATTGAGGCGTTCTTTTAATACAATACGGTTGGGTAGCCCAGTGCGAGAGTCAATACGGTAGCTTTCAGTTAAGCGACGTGCCTGTTGATGGAGTTTGTTCTCCATCTGAGTGTTCATACTGTCGAGGTCTGCGACCGCATTTCTGACTAAGTTGAGTAGTGGCGATACCGTTGAGTCTCGCTTGAAATCTTCGCAACGAAATTCATTAATCTCGTCCGACTCTCTCATCGCAATATAGGTAAGGCTGTGATGCAGTATCTCTTGGCGATCGTCGTTGCGATATAGTTCGCCCATGCAGTATGCACCACACGCGTTTACTATCCCTTCAAATGGTTTGAGCTCAAGTTTACTGTCGATAAATTCTAGTCGA
Organism: Vibrio sp. 10N.239.312.C11; assembly: GCF_041466065.1. NCBI lineage: Bacteria > Pseudomonadati > Pseudomonadota > Gammaproteobacteria > Vibrionales > Vibrionaceae > Vibrio > Vibrio sp. 10N.239.312.C11. Next base: position 14,069 of record NZ_JBFSRZ010000030.1, on the reverse strand, counting down.
GATACACAGTTATAGATGATCACCGATTCAGGCTGATACACGGCAAGCATCTCAGCGCCGTGACGCACTTTTTCTGCGGTCAAAGAAGGATGGTTATAACAAAACTGGGCCTCTTCGCCGACATGCCAAGGGCTATCAAACTCAATACTACCATCATCATTAATACGTAGAGGCGTCGAGATGCACTTCTTTCTGCCGAGCTCTCGATACAGGGGGAAGCTCATCAACTGACTAAAAGGGAGATCTTTACCATCAGCAAGGTAATGTTTGAACACCTCGATAGCCGGCTTGTCATTCAACGCATATAAACGATTTCCAACTGCGTGTGTCACTCGCAATTTCATCCCAATAGGATTCCACTCAGAATACGCGTCCGACCAAATCTTTAAGCTAGGGTTAGTCAATGCAACCGCAACACAAGCATGTTGGTAGGTTTGCTCATTATGCATAACCCAACGGCCATATTCATTCTCGTGGCACAGCCCACCAGCAACTGGTAGTGCGTAAGGTAAACTCTCAAAGGCGCTATAAATAGGATAGTCACGCCCTTCAACCTGATCGCACAAGCTGATAACCGTTTTGGTTTCTTCTGTAAGGTTTAATTGAGAAGCGAGATCTTGGCTGTCTTGATTTGGGTTTCCGGTAAACGTCTGAACTGTAGACGTTAAATGGGTATCGTTAAATTCACTGACGACGACTAAGGTACATTCATGCTTCAGGCTGTTATCACAGATAACATAACGGGCGCTCTGACCGATTAACGTCGCATGCCCTATACGATTGAGGGCTGCATTGGCAATTCGACGAGCGATATCAGAGGACTGAGCAGAGAAAATTTGAATAAGGTACTGTTTGCTGTCACACCACTCTCGCTGATCAAATTGAGACTTAAATAACTCCTCAGTATTTGCGAGAAATGTAAATGTTTGCATGCCAACCCTTGTTCGAAATCGAGTGAAATGAGAACCCGCACTACTATGAATCAAAAATTTCGATCAAAAGTAGTCGCCAATTATCCTAGCCTAAACAGGCATTTAATTGTGACTAATGTAACAATTCAATATCATAAATGCGACACATTAAGCTTACTACGGCCATTAAGTTAATCGCATAAGATCACTAAGTTGCTCTATTTCAACATCAGGCAGCACTGTTGCCTTCGGGGAATCATATAAATTGGAACCAGTATCATTAAACCAGCATGCTTGGAAACCATTTGTCTTAGCTCCATAGACATCGGTTCTAAGATGGTCACCAACATGGAGAATATTCTCAGCGTCACAATTTAGGTATTGCTGAGCTTTATCAAACATATCAGGGTAGGGTTTTGCTCTGCCGTCAGGACCGGCTTTAAGGATTAATTGGAAGTACTGCCCCAAGCCAATTTTATGTGGGTCGACATTGCCATTAGTAATCGCAACTAAAGGAATACGTTGGCTCAGCTCAGCCATCACTCGATGCGTTTCTTGTGGCACATCCACCTGATTACGCAGCCACAAGGCGTGTTCTATGCCTTCACGAGCCGCTTGTTCTGCTTGCTGCTGAGAATACCCCAGTTGTAACAAACCACGCTTAATCTGTGTTTCTCGCCACACGGTGACATCATGCTTTAACGCTGGGTTTTCAGAGGCGACTTGCTGTTTGATACCTTGCCACTCTTCTAACGAAAGAGAAGCAGACACAGGATGCTTTTGATAAAGCCACTGCGCCATCTCTTTCTCAACTTTCATGATCACAGGCCAGTTGTCGTACAAGGTATCATCCAAATCAAAGGTCATGGCTTTGATGGGCTTTAACCCTCGATAAATTCGCATAGTTAAACCTTTAATCTAATCTTTATTCTTCTTACGCGCTCTTGGATGAGCTTGGTCATAAGCTTGTGCTAAATGTTGGAAATCTAAGTGAGTGTACACTTGGGTTGTCGAGATGTTTTCATGCCCGAGCAACTCTTGAACCGCACGAAGGTTTTGGCTTGATTCAAGCACATGCGTTGCAAACGAGTGACGCAGTTTATGCGGGCTGATGTGACTCGCGACAGATTGCTTCTTGCCCCACTCTTCCATGCGCTTTTGCACGCTGCGATGAGAGATACGAGTCCCTAACTTCGAGACAAACAGTGCAGGCTCACCCGGCGAAGCGAGTTCACCACGAACTTTGAGCCATTTATCAACCCACTCTTTCGCTAAACCAGAAAAAGGCGCTTTGCGTTCTTTGTCGCCTTTACCAATCACTCGGATTTCGCCTTGTCGACCCAATACATCTTTAAGATTGATACCGACCAGCTCAGCCAAACGTAATCCAGCACCATACATCACTTCCATCATCGCTCGGTCGCGAATTGACAGTGGGTCGTCCTCATTCACATCAAGCAGCTGCCCGACTTCATCAACATCGAGGTTTTTAGGCAAAGGACGCTGTTTGCGAGGTGCTGAAACCCCTTTGGCTGGATTGGCGGTCATTTCGCCACGCAAGACAAGGAAATCAAAGAAGCTGCGCAGTGACGATAAGCGAGTCGCAATACTGCTCGCTTTCATTCCTTCGCGCATGCCTTTACTTGCAAGTTGTCTTACCCACGCCGCATCAACTTGCCCCCAGTCCGTTAGTCCCAGAGTGACTAAATAAGCGGCCATGGTTTCAAGTTGTTGTTTGTAGTTACGTTGGGTGTGTAAGCTGAGTCCCTTCTCACTTCTAAGATATTCATAGAAGCGAGAAAGAGGCTTTTGAAGGCTGTTAGGAAGAGGTATTTTGGGCTCTAGGCTCATTATTTATCTGCCAAGGTAAGGTGTCCGCCAAATGAGCGACAACAAGTGCTAAATGGCGTAAAAAGAGCGTGTCCATATGAGGCTGGAAGTGGCCGCCATCTTCACTAGAAAAAGCGAGTACACCCAGCGGAGATCGCTTAGCAAGGGGTAGCACTACATAAGAGCCTAGCTCTGGAACTGGATAATCACCAAACAAATCGTGTCTGTCTGCCTTTCTCAATCGCCCTAGATAAGCATCTTTGCCATTGAAATGGTTAAGTGAAAATTTCGAGTAACGCTCTTCATTCAGCTGATAAAAACCTAATTGTGAGAGAACTCGTACATGAGCCTTAAGCCCTAGTTCCAACGCTTTTTGTTCAACAGCCTTGATAACCTGAATGAAGTCACTGCATTTCAACACTTGAGTTTGCAGATCCATGAATTCATAGAAAGTTTTATCGTTATTCGCCGCTAGTGACATCAGGCCAGTGATCTCTTCTTCCAGCTCTTCGATTCTATGACGCTGACGTTTAAGCTGAATCTCAACCAGAGAAACAGCGCCCTGCTCAACATTATTAATAGCAAGGCGATCAACCAAATCTTTCCTGTTTTGAAAGAAATCTGGGTTATCACGTAAATATTCCGCAACCACCTCTGCAGTCAGAGTGTCGCCTTCAACGTAAGACAAAACCTATCCTTTATTTTTTATAAATCTATTTGTTATATCGTTATTAGCAAGAAAGTTGACCATCAAACACATGCGTTGCTGGGCCAGTCATCAACAGAGGTTTCCCAGGGCCTTGCCAGCTAATGTGTAAGTCACCACCAGGTAGACGAACCTTCACATTCTCAGCCAGTAAGCCTTGTGTTATACCAACAGCAACTGCACCACATGCGCCACTGCCACATGCCTGAGTTTCACCCGCACCACGTTCGTAGACACGCAAGCGAACCTCTTCACGGTTAACCACTTGCATAAAGCCAGCATTAACACGCTCAGGAAAACGTTCGTGAGATTCAAGCAGCGGACCTAAGGTATCCACATCAGCAGTATCGACGTCATCAACTACGGTAACCACATGTGGGTTACCCATGCTAACAGCACCACAGAACAAGGTGTGTACATCCGTTCTTAGGATATACGTCTTTTCTGGCTGCTTCGCCTTAAATGGAATCTTGCCCGGTTCGAACTCAGGAATACCCATGTTGACAGTGATTAAATCATTGTCTTCAATCTTAAGAACCATTTTCCCTTTCTTGGTGCTCACGTTGATGCTGTACTTATTCGTTAAGCCTTTCATGCGAACGAATCGAGCAAAACAACGCGCACCATTGCCACACTGCTCCACTTCACTGCCATCTGCATTAAATATGCGGTAATGGAAGTCAGTTTCAGGATCATAGGGAGCTTCAACTACAAGTAGCTGGTCGAAACCCACACCAGTGTGACGATCCGCCAAACGACGGATCAAATCTGGAGAAAAGAAAATATTTTGAGTAATGCAGTCCACGACCATGAAATCATTGCCCAAACCATGCATTTTAGAAAAGTGGAAGTGCATAACGCTTAAAATTACTCCGGAAGAATGTTTTCAAGTTCCCACAGACTCGTAAGCTCTTCACGCTGACGAACCAAATGAGTTTTATCGCCATCAACCATCACTTCTGCCGCACGCGAACGAGTGTTGTAGTTGGATGACATTACGAAGCCATAAGCACCTGCTGAACGAACAGCCAATAAGTCGCCCTCTTCAAGAACAAGGTCACGATCTTTACCTAGGAAGTCACCCGTTTCACATATAGGGCCAACTAAATCGTAAGTCACAGCTTCACCCTGACGCGGGCTAACTGGAACAATATCTTGCCAAGCTTGGTAAAGTGCAGGGCGCATCAGGTCGTTCATTGCCGCATCGATAATGGCAAAGTTCTTATGCTCTGTTGGCTTAAGGAACTCGACTTTTGTTAATAATACACCAGCGTTAGCCGCAATCGCTCTTCCTGGCTCGAAAATCAGCTCTAGATCAGAATGATTGTCTAGGCGAGCCAACAAGGCTTTCGCGTAGTCAGAGGGCTGTGGTGGTAATTCATCACGATAAACCACCCCCAAACCACCGCCAACATCAAGATGCTTGATGTTGATATCGTTAGCTCGTAGTTGATCGATCAACGCAAGCAAGCGATCAGTGGCATCGATGAAAGGTTCGATATCCGTTAACTGAGAGCCGATATGGCAATCAATACCATGGATAGACAAGTTATCGAGTGTTTTAGCAAACGCATAAACAGCAGGAGCACGATCGAAGGCGATACCAAACTTGTTATCACGCAGACCCGTAGAGATATAAGGGTGAGTATTGGCATCAACATCAGGGTTGATTCTCAGTGAAATCGGCGCTTTAACTCCAAGTTCACCGGCTACTTTATTCAGTCGCTCCAGTTCTGGCTCAGACTCTACGTTGAAACATTTAATGTTCAACTCAAGCGCTCGCTTCATTTCTGCGGCTGTTTTGCCGACACCAGAGAAAACAACTTTCGCCGGATCGCCACCTGCAGCAACCACACGCTCTAGCTCACCACCAGAAACGATGTCAAAACCAGAACCCAAACGAGCTAAGGTATTCAACACGCCTAGATTCGAGTTAGCTTTAACGGCGTAACACACCAAATGCGGGTGCTCACCTACCGATGAGTCAAATGCGTTCCAGTGACGTTCTAATGTGGCACGAGAATATACATACAGCGGTGTACCATATTGATCTGCTAGTTGTGAAAGTGCGACGTCCTCAGCCCAAAGCTGGCCATCTTCCTGATAGTTGAAGTAATCCAAAGTTCTTATCCCTTATAAATAACGATTTCTGCGTGTTTCACTTATTGTGATTGTTCAGTCTGTTGAACTTCATCAGGATCATACAAAGGACCCGTTTGACCACAACCAGAAAGTCCAATAACGGACACCATAAACAAAGCGGTAATTAGTTTTTTCATTTTGCACATCGTGATTATTAACTCAATGCCCCCTATAATCGCACCACACTCAGGAAAAGCAATAGGATAGAAAGGATGAACGAGACTGAATTTCATAAGCTGGTCGATATACAGATGCAAAACATCGAAGAAGCGATCGATGAATCAGAGGCAGATATTGATTATGAAGTGACTGGTAACGTAATGACGTTGGAGTTTGAAAACCGCAGCCAAATTATCATCAATCGCCAAGAACCAATGCGTGAGATCTGGTTAGCGTCTAAATCTGGCGGCTTTCACTTCAAGCTAGTTGACGACAAGTGGACATGTTCAAAGACGGGCATGGCGTTGTTTGAGATGGTCAAAGAAGAGTGCGAAAAGCACGCAGATGAAGAGATTAATTGGGTCTAATCATTTGTAAGCAAAACTAAAAAGGAGTGAATCAATCACTCCTTTTTTAATATCAATCAGTCTTGGTAAGACTAGATATTGACTATCTTTGAGCTCCGAGAAGCTAAAGTCGCATCGTTACGATATGGCACCACATAAGAGTTACCTTCTTCAGGGTGAACAATTTGGTAGTACTGAGGTAGGTTAAAGTTAATCAACTTAGACGACACCTTCGACTCATCTTTTACTGAAGTGTAGAAAGAATTCACGCTTGCGATCATCTCATCTTTTTCACCGCTGTACTGGTGATACGCCTCAACCTGATTCGACTCGTCCAATACATAAATATTGAAACCTTTGTCGGTATCCTCAAAGAAAAATTGAATTAAACCTTCACTCGCAAAACCATCAACCACTTCTGGTAGCTGATACTCTTGCTCTTTATCGAGCATCAGTAAAGGTGAGCCCTTCAGCTTATTCGTCGAGATACTACGATAGAAATCGACCGAGTTTTCCAGCATCTGCACCGAAACGCCACGACGTTCAAAGAACAGACCAAACATTTTGTTTGCCAGGCGAATAGCCTTAAATCGGCGGCGTTTCTCTGGCTCAATTGGTTTTAATCGCAAATCGATACACTCGGCAAGCAGTTGATACACCATATTACGCATCACACCGCGTAGGTTTTTGCTGTAACAGAACACATCAACCGACTCTGGCGGCAACGCATCCTGGTGCATTTTACCCAGTACTGTCTTCAAAGCGTCCAACATCGCGGTTTCGCCTTGGAAATGAAGTGTACGAACTTCATGCCAAGAGTTCCGATAAACCAGATCGACACTACCGACTAAGCTCTTACCTTCTTCACCAAAACTGAAAATATCGGCATTCTTAAGATCCACTTTTAATGCGCGACCACTTAATTCAGACGTCGGGTCATTTTCAAAGTTGATGAACATCGCCAGTTGGCTTATCTCACACGGGCTCGCCAGTGCCTGCATACTCGGTCGACGCTTACGCAAAGAGAAGGTATTACGTAGATCGCTCACCATTTGATAAAATTTATCGATATCAATATGAGCATCTCGAACCACAGAGTGCAAACGCGTCGACTCTGTAATTAGGCCATTAAAGAACGACCAAGCAACCAACTTACTCAAGTACTCATGGTGCTCAAGTGAAGGCTGACCGAGAATGCGATGTGCAATCAAAGGCTGTTTGTACAAGTACCAACCCGCTTTATTTGACTGACCCTGACGAACTTCGATAAAGCTCAAATCAGGCTCATGGAGATCCGGGGATATTTGTGGATTCAGTAGCGTCACTTTGCCAGGCAAGACCTCAAACGCAGCGTAAAGTTTACGTGCCAAGATACTGATATCTTGCGGGCTGATAGCTGAAGTGATGTCGTTACGACGTGCAAATTGAATCAGATTACGATAGCTCAGCATCAAGGCATCAAGCAGCGCATGGTGTACCACTTTAACCTGCTCAACCTTCCAGTTACGGCGGTTGTCGAGCTCAGCAATGGTTTCATGTCCCCAGTTCCAAGATTTAGTCATCTCGGTTAAGGCTTCACGACGCCATGCGACAGAACCAATACCCGCATCTCGTGACAACTTCTCGTGGGTCTTAAGATAGAAGCAGCGTCTCACCAAATCCAATCGAGTATGGTCGTTGATACGTTCTAGGTAGCGAGTTACCTTCTCAAGCATCAGATAGTAGCTATCCATGCCATACAGATCAGGTTCATCTGCGAAGAAACGACGCTTGGTATCAATACTAAGAAGCTGGGTGTTTGGGTATTCCCATGAATAAGCTTCTAACAGGATCGCCTTCAACACCGATTTATACGGTGAGTCGATACTCTTATAGAGCTGCCATAGGTTTGAACCAAAGTACTCTTCAGCAGGAATACTGTTCAGCTTGCCGAAATCGATCCACTGCGAGCAATCAAGATAACCATCATTACATAAACCTTGGACATACTCGTCGTAGCACTCCTCCATTTCTGGCGGGATGATTTGCCACAACAAACGCTGGCCAGCCAAACGAACGGCTGAGCGGTAGAACTCATCAAGCAGTAGTAAGTGCTGTGAAGAACCACAGTTATCACCGGTCATCTCTTCAGAATGATTCGAGCGGAAACGCTCTTCATCCATCAAAAAGAAGTTCGCTTCAACCCCTAAGGTTTCAGCCCAATCAGTAATAAGCAGGCATTTATTGGTCAGGCTATCGCGAGATGCGCCATCCATATCTGGAGATACACACACCCAGATATCAAGATCACTTGAGGTACTTTGACCAATAGACGAAGTACTACCCATGGTGTACAAACCCAAGATTGCTGGTTCAGCGGCCTCGGTAAGTTTTCCGCCCAGAGTTAATTCAGTATCAGAGACAAATTGCTTTTGGAATTCATTGAGCGTGAAGCTACGAATTCCAAAAGGAACTTGTTGGTCATAATAACCAGGCATCATCGGGTGATTGAAGTGAAGCAGCGCGGGGATAAGGTTAAAAACTCGCTGGCCCTGCACATTCATCAACGCCAACGCACGATCAATGCGCTGCTGATTTAGATTGTCTAATCGTTGAATCAAAGTTTGAGTGTAAGCCTGCAAGGTAAGTCCTTGGTTTGAGATTAAGTGTACTTCTGTTTAGTTACTGAACGAAAGCAGCAACAAAACGTGATCAATTTAACACTTTTACCCTTATCGGTAAAGCAAAGGACGCCGTCATACTTACGAACCCCTTGATGACTGAAAGTAAAACTCGCGGCGCCGTAGTGTCCTCTTTATTGACTATTTCTAATAATAGCCCATGTTTCAAATGAGATACCAATCACACTATTTTGGTGAACTCATGAAATTCCCTCTGCTATCAAAGTATCGAATGATCAAACAGTAAGAATTTTCGCCTCACAATGGTAGGATTAGCCTATTACAGAACCTATATCGGAAACACCATGACAAATTCAGCACCAATCCGTATCGCGACCAGAAAAAGCCCTCTTGCCCTTTGGCAGGCATACTTTGTAAGGGATGCACTGCAAGCTGCTCACCCTGGTTTAGAGGTTGAGTTGGTAACTATGGTGACCAAAGGTGACATCATCCTAGACACGCCACTTGCTAAGGTAGGCGGTAAAGGGCTATTCGTTAAAGAACTTGAAGTAGCAATGCTAGAAGGTCGTGCTGACCTAGCGGTTCACTCAATGAAAGACGTACCGGTCGACTTCCCTGAAGGTCTAGGTCTAGTAACTATTTGTGAGCGCGAAGATCCTCGTGATGCTTTCGTATCAAATGCTTACAACAACATCGATGAGTTACCACAAGGTGCTGTCGTAGGTACCTGCAGCCTGCGTCGTCAATGTCAGTTGCTAGAATACCGCCCAGATCTCATCATCAAAGAACTGCGTGGCAATGTGGGGACTCGTCTAGGTAAACTCGATGATGGTCAATACGATGCTATCGTGCTGGCGGCAGCTGGCCTTAAGCGATTAGAGCTAGAAGAGCGTATCCGTAGCTTTATCGAACCTGAACAGTCTCTACCTGCTGTAGGGCAAGGCGCTGTTGGTATTGAGTGTCGTCTAGATGATGAACGTCTAATCAAGCTTCTTGAGCCACTGAACCACAAAGACACAGCCGATCGTGTGCTATGCGAACGTGCAATGAACCTAACTCTAGAAGGTGGTTGTCAGGTTCCTATCGGTAGCTACTCATTATTAGATGGCGATAATATCTGGTTACGTGCATTAGTAGGCGAACCAGATGGTTCTAAAATGGTTCGTGGTGAGATCTCTGGCCTTCGCAAAGATGCAGAAGCACTTGGCGTTACTCTGGCAAATCAATTGCTGGATGATGGCGCGAGAGAAATCTTAACCAAGCTATACGCAGACCAAGAATAACTATGACAGTGTTGGTGACTCGTCCCGGTTCAGAGGGACAATCGCTTTGCCAACAACTAGCGGATGAAGGGATTCAAGCAATCCATCATCCGCTTATTCGTATCGTTGATAATCCACACTCATCGGATTTAAGCACCCAGCTTAATAACAGCAATATCATTATTGCAGTCAGTCACCACGCCGTGACCGCTGCCCAAAACATCCTTTCGAAAACTTCATCTATTTGGCCAACTTCGCCGCTTTATCTTGGTGTTGGTCAAAAAACTGCGCACGTTTTAAGCAAAGTTAGTAAACAAAAAGTAAACTATCCCAAAGTGAGTGATAGTGAACATCTTCTCAAACTTACTGAACTTAATGGCGTAGATAATAAATCCATTTTGATACTGCGTGGAAATGGTGGGCGTGAGCTCATTAGAGATTCTCTACTCAATCGAGGTGCAAAAGTCTCTTATTGTGAGACCTACCGTAGAGAATATATTCCTATTAGCGACCACAATACCTATCAAACATGGATAAACAAAAAAACGTCCAAAGTTGTCATCACTAGTCAGGAACAATTGGAGTATCTCTGCTCAATTACCCCTGATGAGTATTTGGCTTGGCTTTCAACAAGACATCTATTTGTCCCAAGCCAGCGCATAGTAGAACGAGCACAACAACTCGGCTTCTCGAACGTGACCAATACTCACAGTGCTACGAACCAAATATTACTGGCTGCTCTCCGGCCCTAGCTAGAACAGGAAATAAGCATGACAAGCAAAAAAAATAATGAGCATATTGAACCTGAAAAGAAACAAGACACTCAGCCAGTAGTTGTTGAAAACGAAAAAGCTGACTCTACAGAGACAAAACAACCTGAACAAAAACTTGATGCCTCTGCGTCAAATACCGCTAAAAATGATCAGCCTAAAACTGAGCATAAAGAGCAAATAGAGAAAGCAGAAAAGCAAGGTAAGCGCGGTGTCACACTAGGCGCTATTGCGATCGCTTTTTCTATTATTTTCAGTAGTGGCATTGCCTTTCAAATGCAGCAAAAGAGCGCTGAGTACTCGGCTCAAATCGCTGCTCTTCAAGCACAACTGCAAAATACTCAATCTGCAGTAAATAAAGACCTACAAACCATCAAGCAAGAGACCATCCAAGAAGCATCACATGCGGTGGAGAAAACTCAAGTCGTGCAATCTCAGCAACAGAAGAGCATTCAAAGCCTACAGCTAGCGGTTGCTGATGTTAAAGGTCGCCGTCCAAATGACTGGTTGCTTGCTGAAGCTGATTACCTTGTGAAACTTGCTGGTCGTAAACTGTTCCTAGAACATGATGCCGTTAGTGCCACCAAACTAATGGAAAGCGCAGATCAACGTATCGCCGCACTGAATGACCCAAGCTTGGTCTCTCTTCGTCAATCAATGACCAATGACATTACTAAGCTTCGCACTATCCCTCTAATCGACCGTGATGGCTTAGTTCTTCGTATCACAAGCCTACAACAACAAGTCGATACTCTACCGCTTGCTAATGCGATTCTTCCAGAAGCTGCGGTTGTTGAGAAAAAAGCCGTATCGCAAGATATCAATGATTGGCAGAACAACCTGATAACGTCGATGAAAGATTTTTCAGAAAACTTCATCACATTCCGCAGTCGTGATGGTGAAGTTATTCCTCTACTCTCTCCTGAACAACACTTTTACCTGCGTGAGAATATCAAGGGCAAACTAGAGACCGCAATTCGCGCAGTCTACAAAGAGCAAGGCGAAGTCTATAGCGCAGCTCTTAAGACAGCTAACGAGTGGTCGAAGTCGTACCTAAACCAAGATAACAACTCAGTAATCGAGTTTGAAAAGGCGATTAAGCAGCTGAGCGAGCAGAATTTTTCTGTGAAATACCCTGTGAAACTTGAGTCTCAAAATGAGTTATCAGACGTGATACGTGAGCGCCTACGTCGTGAAGTCACCGTTATGACCACGGAGGAAAAATAATGATTCGTTGGATTTTTCTTTTTCTCGTTCTAGGTGCTGGGTTAATTGTTGGTACTCAGTTCTCTGGTCAACAAGGCTACGTTCTGATCTCAATTGCGAATAAGACCATTGAGATGAGCGTGACAACACTGGTTATCTTTGTCATTGCTCTTCTAGCTGCTCTATTCGGCTTAGAGTACCTATTTAAAAAGCTTATGTACGCAAGCTCGACAACTTGGAACTGGTTCAGTGTTCGTAAACTAAAGCGCTCTCGTCGTTATACCAATGAAGGCATCATCAAGCTTCTTGAAGGTGACTGGAAAGGCGCAGAGAAGAAGGTAACTCGTTGGGCTAACCACCACGACATGCCGCTACTTTGTTATTTAGTCGCTTCTCAAGCTGCTCACGAACAAGGCAATACAAGTGAGCGTGATAAGTACATCGAGCTTGCTAGCCAACAAGAGGCCTCTCTATTGGCCGTTGAGCTAACGAAAGCAAAACAACAGATCAGTGAGTCAAACTACGAAGCCGCATTCGATACACTTTCAACATTGAAAGGTTCGTACCCGAATAACACCGCCGTACTTGGCCTGCTAAAAGCCACTTACATGCAACTTAAGCTGTGGCAGCCACTGTTAGAGCTAACGCCTAAGCTGGCTAAGAACAAGCTTCTTACAGCTGAAGAGCAAGTTGAGTTGGAACAGAAAACACAATGTGGTTTGCTTCATGATGTGGCACAGCAGCAAGGTAGCGAAGGTTTAATCAGTCATTGGAATAAGCTTTCAAGAAAGCAAAAACAAAGCTCTCACCTTGTTTCCTGTTTTGTGAAGCAACTGATCGCTCGTAAAGCTGATTCAGAAGCCTTCACAGTGATTAAAGAAAACATTGCGAAGAGTGGTTCAAATGAGCTCTATATGTTGCTTCCAGAGCTTAATCTTGCCGATCACCACCCAGTAGTAGTGATGCTAGAGCGCGCCATCAGTAAAGACAATGGTAATGCAGAAGCATACAGCGCGTTGGCTCAGTTCTATCTAAGAGAGCAGAAGTGGGCAGAAGCGCAAAGTCACTTTGAAAAAGCCCTGGCACTTCGCTCTAATGTTTCAGATTACGGATACCTATCTGACGCCCTAGAGAAGCAAAACTTAACGAAAGCAGCTCACGAGGTTTCTCGTAAAGCGCTCGCTCTCGTTCAACCAGCGTAATTCAAAACGACTCAAACTAAGCCGATGTCTAGCATCGGCTTTTTTGTATCTGTTATTTACCCCTAGATAACTTCTACAATAGCTATAAACCAAGCTCATCAAACTCTTACCCGCCCAATACCAACTAACCATGAAATTGCTCAACTGAGCTTCTCAAACACACGAAGAACGACTTTAATTGTGTCTGTACGTAGTTTTACCATTCTTATAAACAACCCCAGAGAAGAGACTCAGGAAGATCCATAGAGAAAAGTGACACCTTTAAGCCCAAGATTAAATGAGTCTCACCTTGAAAGAAGGCGTTTAAAGATATTTACCCGCAGACAAATACCCACTTTAAATCACGCTGAATTAACAATTAAATAGGCATCAATGTTCCAACTATAAACCGTTATAACCGGGGAGTTCACGTAACTGTCTGTAGATTCATCTATTAAGTAAAAGGGATATAGCAAGAGTTACCGACCAACAAAACCTTGTTATTAGAAAGGCATCTTTATCAGTCAGTTCAAATTAGTAGAAAATAGAGCGCTCGAGACGCTCTGGAAAAGTTAATCATCGAATCAATAGCCACAAGTATAAACTTACGTAATCAAGCGCTGTTAGAGAGAGCAGTGCTTGATAATAAGTGTCGGAATATCAGAGCTCGTGAACAACGTAAAGCACCTCTACAAACTCAGAGACGAATAATAAGACTCAGATGCCGGAAACGACGAAAGCCTAGTCGTCAGACTAGGCTTTCTAATGGAATAGTGTGAAATACATTAGCTCAGTGTCTTTACAGCACTCATTCAATCTAAAAGCAAAACACTTTTCTTCAAGTGTAAAAAAGCCCTGCTTCTCTAGCAGGGCTTTTCTAATAAGTGGCGGAGTGGACGGGACTCGAACCCGCGACCCCCGGCGTGACAGGCCG
>NZ_JBFSRZ010000029.1:0-64604 GCF_041466065.1 Vibrio sp. 10N.239.312.C11 | reverse complement strand
AAAAAAGAGACATTTTAACTTTGCTAAAAAGTGACATTACAACTTTGCGCCTACACGATTCAGTGCGTATTATGTATATTATGTTAAATTGGTTTCGATGTTTATAAGGCAGGTATCTTTGTGTGATGCCCTGCCTCTTGTTTGACTACCAAACTGACGTTCTATTTAACAGTAAGTCTATTTACCATAAAATACCTAATAAACATATTTCCTAATCTTCGATTAAGAATACGTTTATTAGACTTCAAGCATTAACCTATCAATTGCTTCAATGATCTCTTTGGTTCTTACAGGTTTGGTAATGAAATCATTCATACCGACATCTAAACAAGAAAATTTATCTTCTACTGATGTGTGTGCCGTTAGCGCGACGATTGGTGTTTTGATGTTTGCGTCTCTCATGTATTTGGTTGTGGTTATTCCGTCCATGACTGGCATCGACACATCCATCAAGATAATGTCTATCGGATCATTACCTCTTTCTACAAAGCCAATGGCTTCTTCACCGTTGCTTGCGATGAAAACTTCGTGGCCTTGCCGCGCAAGGATCAATTGAATCACCATCTGATTGGTTGGGTTGTCTTCAACAACTAACACTGAATAACGGGTTCTTGGAACTTGCGAGTATTTATCTTCTGCAGCATGATCTTGATTGTTCGTCACTCTCGTTAGGACTGGTAACTGCACTTCAAATTTCGAGCCTTTTCCTGGCTCACTCTCGACCGATATACGCCCGCGCATCAGTTCTACTAGTCGTTTTGTTATTGCTAAACCTAAGCCGGTGCCACCAAACCTACGTGTGATTGTGCTATCGGCTTGCACGAATGGACTGAATAACGACGAAAGTTGCTGTGAGCTGATGCCAATTCCGGTGTCTTCTACGCTAATACGGAATGAACTGTGCTGGTATGTAATAGAAACATGTACATGCCCGTGTTCAGTGAACTTTATTGCGTTACCAATGAGATTAAAAAGGATCTGTGCTAAGCGACTTGGGTCGATGTAATGTAGTTCACCTTCTGGAATGTCGCTAGTTAGAGTTAATGACAACCCTTTATCGTCTGCTATCTTCTTTTGTTCAGATAAAACAAAAGTTACAGTGTCTCTTGCATTGCTCCATTGAGGAGCCAACGAGAAGCATCCAGACTCAATCTTTGAAAAATCCAATACATCACTGATGATCGCCAATAGGAGTTCAGATGATGTACTCATATTTAACAATATAGACTGTTGTTCATCATTCAGCGGCGTGGACTTTAGCGTGTCGATTAAGCCTATGGTAGCGTTTAGCGGCGTTCTTAACTCATGACTCATCATTGCTAAGAATTCAGATTTGGCTTTGTTGGCTCTTTCTGCGTCTTTTCTTGCTGCTACGAGTTCTGCTGTACGTTCTCGGACTGTCGCTTCAAGTTTTTCTTTGTTTTCAATATCGAAAACAGCACGCTCAATCAGTGGTCGAAATCGGTTTAGAGTGGCTTTGGTTTCAATACTAAAGTGTTTGGTATTGGAATGGATAAAGATGATAACGGATTGTGTTAGCCCGCTATCAATACCAGTAATCAGTACAGAGTTAATTTGGTCTAGGATAATGGGATGCAAAGTGCTGAATTCACCCAGAGATTTGGGTTCAAAAAGAATGGCACATTCTCCATTAATGACTCGCGATAGCTTGCCACAATCTGTCCAATTCATTTGTTCGAATACTTTGTTATTGGTTAACAGGGTTTTGAAACTACCTTCATTCCCTACTCTTGATACCACAATAAAATCATCAAACTTTATGTATTTTTTGAGTGCGAATTCGAGACTAGAAAATATTTCAGATATGTTACTCGCCTTACTGATCGCAGAGATAGTCGATAGGATCACCCTATTCTCTTCAGCTAATTTACGTTCACGGACCTTTAGTTTTTGCAGTTCAATACGAGCTTCTTGCAGCGCTTCTTGGTCTTCAGTATCCATTACTTTTTCAGCCTATAAAACGTTGCAGACGATACCATCAAATTTCCGTGCGCATTTTCACCACCAGAGAGTCTGCCTTGCTCACCAAACGTAAATGGACATATGTATGGAAGCCCACCAAGTGCGTGATTGATTTGGTCACAAACCTCATCCATATCTTGTTTTAGGTGCAGCATTGGTCCTGCACAGAATATGTTGATCGCCCCTAATTTTTCTTCAAGATCCATATCATTATAGTAAGACGAATGAATGATGTTAGCGGCACGACTTATAAGTTGTTGCTTAGAGCCTTGCATCAAATAGATGGTGTCACCTTCATTGATATCAGTGAACAACTCGATACCGTTACACTCAGTTTCTCTGATCGAATGCGATAACTTGAAATATGGGTAGTCGTAAGAAGAGCCGACCTTTCGGCCTAATGGATAAACTGTCGACTTTTCAAAAATATACCCATCATCACTGCCACCTAAATGAAAATTAGTCCATTCATTATAAACGGTGGTCGCAGGCCTATGGTCGATCTCTAACAATATTCGATTTCTTACTTTGGTGACGGTGCCTGAATACTGAGTGGGTGTATGACCGGCGCTAAAAGATGAATAGATGGATTGTGACGCAAAAAACACCGTTAAAGAGACGCCATTAATAGCAAGAGCTTCTTCGGTAAAGATACTCCAATTTCCAGACACTTGATTGTCTGCTGCGCTTCCACCAATAATCGGCACCTCTGTGCCAAATTTGTTATCGATGGCCGCCATCACCTTCTCTTCATTTCCTGGGGTGGAATGGAGCAAGATAAGATCGGGTATTTCACCTTCTCGGTTGGCGTTCTTTAATGCTTTATCGATGGCGCTGAATGTACTACGGTCTATGGAATCGCCAAAGTGACTGATGCCGGTACCGTAGGCATTGATCCCGGAATCATAGATGATGAGTATCCCAATCACAGGGCCTGAATGGAATCCTGTTTCGGTCATAATACCGTGACAAGTGGTGCAGCCATGTATTGGTGTATTCGGGAGCGCATCTACCAAATATCTCTGCACAGCAAGTGTGGAGTACTCTTCGGTGCAGTAGCAGATAAGACAGGCAATATCGTCAGGGTTTGCCACCCCACTGAGCAGTTCATCTACTGCGATTTTATCGTCTAGGGAATAAGAGACTTTTGATCGAAATTTCATAGATCTCGGAAGATTTTATTAATGCTCTCTTTATAACACTTTTATACAATCTATTTCACTGACTTAGTACATATTTCTATCAAAAGAATTGAGGCGAGACTATCTTGTTACTGTGTTATTCCTTAGAAAGGTTTACAGAAAGTATGGCTATCTGTTGTGGAAATGTAACCGTTATTGAGGAGTTCTGAGCGTTCGTTCGTAACAGCCAAATTGATGCCCCTTTTTCTTCTAGAGTTCCGCTCTCATTATAGTTAATGATAAATTTACCAGTTTTAGATGTTTCGATCGAATACCCTAGGTTATCACCCGAAATTAAAACATTATGTTTATCAATAGTAATTTGGCAAGGTTTAGAAATTATACAGTTTACTGTTTCGTCATTGTCGTATGTCACTGTTCTCCAAGTAAATGCAGCTATTAAAATAACCAACATGACGATAATTTGAACAAGCCTGCCCTTTGTTAGCTTTTGTGCCGCCATTATAATCTTTACTCCTTGTTACAAAGTTCAAAGTTTTTAAATAAAAATCCAATTCCAGACCAAGCGTAAGGTTACTACTCTGTCATTGATTTGTTAATTCAAGTATAGTGTCGCGTTGAAAATGCCACTTTTTTTTAAAATCAGCAAGTGGAAATAAAGCTCTGAATAGGCTGAATTTCCTTTTCTAATTTGGGTGGCATTACGACGTGAGTCGTGTTGGAAGTAAAGTGTAGTAAATAAGAAATTGGAAGCATGCAAATGAGCCAAGAAAAGCAGCTTGAACAAAACTACAACTATACGGTCGTCCGTCAATTTACCCTCGTTACAATTTTGTGGGGTATTGTCGGTATGGGCGTTGGTGTTTTGATTGCCGCTCAATTAGTTTGGCCACAGCTAAACTTTGATACGCCGTGGCTGACGTACAGTCGTTTACGTCCCCTGCATACTAATGCGGTTATTTTTGCGTTCGGTACAAGTGCGCTGTTTGCAACATCATATTATGTTGTGCAACGTACCTGTCAGACGCGTCTCTTTGGTGGCCCTCTCGTAGCCTTTACCTTTTGGGGTTGGCAAGCGATTATCCTGTCCGCTGCAATTACTTTACCGTTAGGTTTAACCTCTGGTAAAGAATACGCAGAACTTGAATGGCCAATCGATATTGCTATTACTCTTGTGTGGGTAGCTTATGCGGTCGTGTTCTTCGGAACCATGATTAAGCGTAAGACATCGCACATTTATGTAGCTAACTGGTTCTTCGGAGCCTTCATCATCACGGTTGCCGTGTTGCACATCGTTAACAGCCTGGCTGTTCCTGTATCTGCGTTTAAATCGTACTCGATTTATTCCGGAGCGATCGATGCAATGGTGCAATGGTGGTACGGACACAATGCGGTAGGCTTCCTATTGACAGCTGGTTTCCTAGGTATGATGTATTACTTCGTTCCTAAACAAGCTGGTCGCCCTGTTTACTCTTACCGTTTGTCGATTGTTCACTTCTGGGCTCTTGTGTCTCTGTATATTTGGGCTGGTCCTCACCACCTACACTACACAGCACTTCCAGACTGGACTCAGTCTCTAGGTATGGTTATGTCTTTGGTTCTGTTTGCTCCATCTTGGGGTGGCATGATCAACGGTATTATGACTCTATCTGGTGCGTGGCATAAGCTACGTTACGACCCTATCCTACGTTTCCTAATCGTTTCTCTATCATTCTACGGCATGTCGACTTTCGAAGGCCCTATGATGGCAATCAAAACGGTTAACGCACTATCTCACTACACGGACTGGACTATCGGTCACGTTCACTCTGGTGCGTTAGGTTGGGTTGCAATGGTTTCTATCGGTTCGGTTTATCACTTAGTTCCTAAACTATTTGGTCAAGAGCGTATGTACTCTGTATCTCTAATCAATGTTCACTTCTGGTTAGCAACGATTGGTACGGTTTTCTACATTGTTGCAATGTGGATCTCTGGTGTGATGCAAGGTCTGATGTGGCGTGCAGTTAACTCTGACGGTACATTAACTTACAGCTTCGTTGAATCTGTAGAAGCATCTTACCCGTTCTACTTTGTACGTTTCTTAGGGGGCTTCATCTTCCTATCTGGTATGTTCTTAATGGCATACAACACGTACAAAACTGTTTCTGCACCTAAAGATAGCCTTAAAGCTATCCCTCAACCGGCTTAAGGAGATTTAGAATGAGCTCAAATTCAAATAATCGACATGAGTTGGTAGAGAAGAACGTTGGCCTACTGGCGATCTTGATCGTTATTGCTATCAGTTTTGGTGCTTTAGTAGAAATTACCCCTCTTATTTTCCAAAAGCAGACGACTGAACCTGTAGAAAATCTACGCGTTTACTCTGCTCTGGAAATGGAAGGTCGTGATATTTATATCCGCGAAGGTTGTAACGTATGTCACAGCCAAATGATTCGTCCTTTCCGCTCTGAAACTGAACGTTACGGTCACTACTCTGTAGCGGGCGAAAGCGTTTGGGAGCACCCATTCCTATGGGGTTCTAAGCGTACTGGTCCAGATCTAGCGCGTGTTGGTGATCGTTACTCTGATGAGTGGCACCGTGTTCATCTTATCGACCCTCGTGAACTTGTTCCTGAATCAAACATGCCTGGTTTCCCATGGCTTGCTGAGAATGTACTTGATGGCAAATTGACTCAACAGAAGCTTGAACTCTTCCGTAATCAATTTGGTGTTCCTTACACAGACGAACAAATTGCTAACGCTAAACAAGATGTTGAAGGAAAAACAGAGATGGATGCAATCATCGCTTACCTTCAATCGCTTGGCCACGCAATGAAATAAGGAATAATTATGGACATTATTACATTTCAAAGTGTTTGGACTGTTACTGTTTTTGCTTGCTTCATCGGCATCGTTTGGTGGGCATACGGCAAGAATCGTAAATCACGTTTCGACGAAGATGCGAACCTAGTGTTTGCAGACGACGAGCCGGCAACAAGTTCTAAAAATCAAGGAGTGACAAAGTAATGAGTACATTCTGGAGTATCTGGGTTAGTGCGATTACGATTGGTACCCTAATTGGTTGTGCTGTCTTGCTTCGTTGGTGTTTTAAAGATCGAACTGGCGTAGAAGAAGGTCATGATATGGGCCATGAATACGATGGTATTCGTGAGCTTAATAACCCACTACCAAAATGGTGGACATACCTTTTCATCAGTACGATTGTGTTTGCAGCGGTTTACCTTGCTCTTTACCCTGGCCTTGGCAATTTTAAAGGTCTACTAGGGTGGACAAGTTCAAACCAAGAAGTTCGTAGTATTGAAGAGTCTCGCTCTTCGATTGCTGCGGCTCAAGCGAACAAGCAGTTAGACGAGTACGCGAAAGAGCTTGATGACGCCAACACCTATTTTGGTGAAGCATTCAAAAAGCTAGCTCACGACGAAAATGGTTTACGTTCTGTCCCTGACATTGCATCAGATGCTGACGCAATTAAAGTGGGCCAACGTTTATTCTTGCAAAACTGTTCTCAGTGTCACGGCTCTGATGCTCGTGGTCAAAAAGGTTTTCCTAACCTAACTGATGACGCATGGCTATATGGTGGTGAACCACAAGCTATCGTGACAACAATCATGCATGGTCGTGTTGGCCAAATGCCTGGCTGGAAAGATGCACTTGGTGAGCAAGGCGTTAAAGAAGTGGTTAGCTACACGCTTAGCCTTTCTGGACGTAGTGTGAATGCTCGTGAAGCTGAAGCTGGTAAAGCACGCTTTGTTGTATGTGCTGCATGTCACGGTACAGATGGTAAGGGTAACCCTGCTGTAGGTGCACCTGACCTGACCGACCGCGACTGGTTGTTTGGCGACTCTCGCGCTGCTGTGACGGAAACAGTAATGTACGGACGCTCTGGCGTGATGCCTGCTTGGAAAGACATTCTAGGCGAGGATAAAGTACAACTGATTTCATCATACGTGTGGAGCTTAAGCAACTCGGATAATAAGTAACATTTCAATAACAGCCTCTTTCTAAGAGGCTGTCTTTCCTTTATTTTATAACCCCTTCTTTTTATTCTTTTTTGAGATCTTTTTTATGGTAAAGCCTTGGTATAAACAGTTTTGGCCGTGGTTCTTAATCGCGTTGCCAGCGACAGTAGTTATTTGGACCATCATGACGGTTATTGTGTTCACACAGAACTCTGTAGACCTAGTGACTGAGGATTACTATAAAAAAGGAAAAGGCATTAATGTCGACATTTCAAAAGTAAATATTGCAAAGGAACTCGGCCTTTCAGCTTCAGTTAACGAGAAAGGTAACTCAGTTATCATTACTCTTGAGAAAGGTAAACTCGATCACTTCCCTGCGATTAACGCAATGTTTGTTCACAGAACACTGCCTGACCGCGATTTTACTCAACTACTGACAGCGGATGCGAAAGGCAACTACACCATGACTTTGGATCACGAAATGCAAGGACCATGGTTTATTGAGCTTTCTCCGCATGATTCTGAATGGTTAGTGCAAGGTCGCATGAACTTCCCTATTGATACTCCTACTCAACTAACGAATTAAAGCTTATGTGTGAATCCTGTTATCACTGCGGTGAAGATGTACCAGCGGAAACGGATTTTAAAGTAGAAATTTTAGGATCGGTTCGTCCGATGTGTTGTCCGGGTTGCGAAACCGTAGCCCAGACAATCATAGATAGCGGTTTGGTCTCTTATTACCAATACCGTACTGCTCCGGCTGAAAAAGCCGATCTGGTGCCAGAGCAACTTCTGGCTCTCAGTCACTATGACAATGAAGATGTTCAATTGGAGTTCGTCCGTAACTCCGAAAACGTCTCTGAGGTGACATTGTCACTAGATGGTGTCTCTTGTGCGGCTTGTGCTTGGCTTATTGAGAAGCAAGTTTCTTCAAAGCTTGGCGTTGTGAGTATTCGTGTTAATACCACGACCAACCGCGCTTTGCTTAGTTGGGACAACACTCAGGCTAAACTAAGCGAGTTGCTATCCGCGATTCATAGGTTGGGCTACAAAGCTGCACCATTCGAGGCTGACCAACAAGAAGCCGCTTATCATCGTTCGATGAAAAACTACCTTTATCGTCTTGGTGTCGCGGGTTTAGCGACTATGCAAGTTATGATGCTAGCGGTGGCGCTTTATCTCGAAGTTTTTGGCAGCCTTGAGCCGGAATTCAAAAGCTACTTTCGTTGGGTGAGCTTGATCTTCGCAACGCCTGTACTGCTCTACTCAGCATTACCGTTCTATATTAACGCTTGGCGTAGTATTAAAGGCCGAACCTTGGGCATGGATGTTCCTGTGTCGATCGCTCTATTGTTTGCCTATGTTGCGAGTTTAGTGGCAACGGTGACAGAGCAAGGCGAAGTGTTCTTTGAATCTATCTCGATGTTCACCTTCTTCTTGTTGCTTGGTCGTTTCCTTGAGATGCGCGCGCGTCGTAAAGCGGCAGCAGCTAGTGGTAACCTGCTTAAGCTAGTTCCAGCTATGGCGACAACATTAGACGGTGAACAAGTTCCAGTTAAAACATTGAAAGTCGGCGACCAGATTCGGGTTCTACCCGGTGAGCATATCCCTGCGGATGGTAAAGTACTGTCTGGTAGAGTTCATATTGATGAATCGATGCTGACTGGCGAATCGATTCATGTGGTTAAGAATGAAGGCGATACCGTATTTGCTGGTACATTGAATGGTGATGAATCGTTTGAATTGGAAGTGATGACGTCTAAAGCTGATTCCGTGATTTCCAATATCGTTCGCCTTCAGGATGAAGCGCAGCTGTCTAAGCCTCGCATCGCTGAGATTGCCGATGTGGTTGCTCGATACTTTGTTGCTGTGATTCTGGTTATCTCGTTCGGCACTTGGTTTTACTGGCACCAAACACGTCCAGAAGATGCTTTCTGGATTATGCTCTCGGTACTTGTTGCGACATGTCCTTGTGCTCTATCGCTTGCAACACCGACAGCCATCACCTGCTCAACTTCTCGTATGGGTAATTTCGGTATCTTGCTGCGCAAAGGCCATGTGTTTGAAACTTTGTGCAAAGTGAATCACTTGATCATAGATAAAACAGGCACGTTGACCGAGGGTGATATTCGTATCAGCCAAGTTGAAACCTTCGCAGAACTTGATAAAGACACCTGTTTGAAAGTAGCGGCGAGCCTAGAGCAACATGCTAACCACCCTATCGCGAAAGCGTTCAAGACTCATCTTTCTGATGATATCGAAGTAGAGTCTGTCAATAACGTAATTGGCTCTGGTATCACTGGTGAGTGGAATGGACAAGAAGTCGCTATCGGCAGCAGTGAATTCATTCTTGGTGATGCACAAACATCGGAAAGCAATGGTATTTACTTGTCGATGTCTGGTCGACATACCGCAACATTCACTTATGAAGACCCGATTCGTAAAGAAAGTATTGAGTTCATTAAGCAATTCAAAGAAGCGGGAATCAAAACCACGCTGCTGACTGGCGATTCTTTGATTAACGCGAAACCTGTTGCTGAAGAGATCGGCATTACTGACATTGTTGCTAACGCGAAGCCGGAAGATAAACTGGCTTATTTAAACTCTAGAGACGCTAGTGACATCACCATGATGGTTGGTGACGGTATTAACGATGCGCCTATTCTTGCAGGTGCACACCTTTCGGTTGCTATGGGCGGCGGTACCGACGTGGCGAAAGCCTCAGCGGATATGGTGTTATTGGGTGACAAACTCGATAGATTACTTAAATCACGAACATTAGCGCTTAAAACGCGTAAGATAATCCGTGAAAACTTAGCGTGGTCGTTGGGGTATAACTTACTTATTCTTCCATTGGCCGTAGCGGGTTTGGTTGCTCCATACATTGCCGTTGTTGGCATGTCTGCTAGCTCTATTATTGTTGTGTCTAACTCGTTAAGGCTTTTAAAAGAGCAAGGTAAATAATGGAAAGTTTATACATACTTATTCCAATTGCGATCGTACTTGTGTGCATCGCTGTCGGTATATTTCTGTGGGCAGTTAAGAGTGAGCAGTTTGAAGACCTTGAGCGTCAAGGCCACAACATTCTGTTTGATGAAGACACTAATGCTCTTCACCATTCTGATAGTAAACCTGTTAAGAACGAGAAAGCTAACGTAGAAAGCCAAACTAACTTAGACAAAAAGAACGATGACGCCTGATTGGATCGGAGCCTTTGTTGTTGGGTTGATCGGCGCAGGTCACTGCATGGGAATGTGTGGTGGCATTGCGTCGCTTCTTTCAATTGGAAACAGTAAACCTTCCCCTGTCATTCCCCTGCTTTATAACCTAGGACGCTTGCTAAGCTATGCCGTGATTGGCGGTGTGATTGGCGGTGCAATTTCTTCTATAGGTCAGCTAAGCGATTTTAACGCTCTGCTAGGTTGGCTGCGATTATTTGCTGCTGGCTTTATGATCGTCTTAGGTTTGTATATTGGCAAATGGTGGTTCGGCTTGTTGTTTTTTGAAAAAGTCGGACAAAAACTATGGCGCTATATCTCTCCTGTCGGTAAATCATTTCTACCATTGAAGCATCCTAGTCACGCTCTACCATTTGGTTTCATTTGGGGGTGGTTACCATGTGGCCTTGTTTATTCTATGCTTACATGGGCGGCCGTATCAGGAAGTTGGTATAACGGAGCGGGTATCATGCTTGCTTTCGGTTTAGGAACCCTCCCTGCGATGCTCACGGTTGGAATGGGGGCAAATTTCCTCAAAAAACTGCAACAAGCTGACTTATTTCGTCAGTTTGGTGCAATTTTAATCCTCATTTACGGCTTCTATACCGGTTATATGGCGCTACAGCTTATTATTTATACCGTATAGCGGCGTCTTTAATCCGGTTTTTTTACTACCCTTTAGGATTAAGGAATGCTAAAATATTGACGTATATCAAATAGTGAAAGATTGTTATGATTTCTGAAAAGCCTGTGACGAAACGTGTTCAGTCTGGTGGCTGTGCGATCCATTGCCAGGATTGTAGTATTAGCCAGCTCTGTATTCCGTTTACTTTGAATGAATCTGAACTCGATCAACTTGATCAGATCATTGAGAGAAAAAAGCCTATTCAAAAAGGCCAAGAGTTATTTAAAGCCGGTGACGAGCTTAAATCTCTATACGCTATTCGCTCTGGAACGATCAAGAGCTACACGATTACCGAGCAAGGTGATGAGCAAATTACTGCATTCCATCTAGCGGGCGATCTTGTTGGCTTCGATGCGATTACTGGTGACATGCACCCTAGTTTCGCACAAGCGTTAGAAACTTCTATGGTATGTGAAATTCCATACGAAATTCTAGACGACCTATCAGGAAAAATGCCTAAATTGCGTCAGCAAATTATGCGTCTGATGAGTAATGAGATTAAAGGTGACCAAGAAATGATTCTGCTTCTTTCTAAGAAGAACGCGGAAGAGCGTCTTGCTGCATTCCTTTACAACCTTTCTACTCGTTTCTCTCAACGTGGCTTCAGCCCACGTGAGTTTCGCCTAACGATGACTCGTGGCGATATTGGTAACTACCTTGGTTTGACTGTTGAAACAATTAGCCGTCTTTTAGGTCGCTTCCAAAAAGCAGACATCTTGAGCGTTAAAGGCAAATATATCACTATCGAAGATCACGATGCGTTGATGGAACTTGCTGGCGTTTCAAAAGAATAGTCTAGATATCAATGATGTAGTTCAATAATGAGCTACATCATGTTTCTCTCTTAAAACCTCTTATATTTCTCTTATTCTCTCCATAACTACGCTACATTATTTATATGTTCGGTCTGAAAAGTAGGCTTAGTTATGAGTATCTATAACAAAATTTTAGTTGTCGCAGACATTAATCACGATGAGCAACCTGCTCTAGTTCGTGCTATCCAACTTGCCAAGAAAAGCACATCAACAAGCCACATCACTTTCTTTTTATCGATCTACGATTTCTCGTATGATATGACATCTATGCTCTCTGTCGATGAAAGAGACGCAATGCGTAAAGGTGTAATTCATCAACGTGAAATTTGGATGAATAAAGTGGCGGCTCCTTACCTTGATGATTCCATTGAATTTAACGTTCAAGTGGTTTGGCATAATCGCCCGTATGAAGCGATCATTGCTGAGGTTTACAGTGGTGAGCATGACATTTTGATCAAAGGCACACGTAAGCACGATACCTTAGAATCAGTCATCTTTACTCCAACCGACTGGCACCTATTAAGAAAATGCCCTAGCCCAGTGTTGTTGGTTAAAAATGATTTCTGGCCAGAACACGCGAAGATCTACGCTTCCGTTCATGTTGGCTCTGAAACAGAAGCTCACTTAGAGCTCAATGATACGATGGTCGACAGATTACTTGAAATCACAGGTCGTTTAGATGCTGAGCCGCTATTGGTAAACGCCTACCCGGTGACACCTGCTAATATCACAATCGAGCTGCCAGAGTTTGACCCAACCTCTTATACTGACGCGGTTCGTGGCCATCACTTAACAGCGATGAAAGCGTTGCGCCAGAAGCACGGTATGAGTGAAGAGCAAACTGTTGTTGAGCAAGGCTTGCCAGAAGATGTTATTCCTCGTGTCGCGTCTGAAAACAACGCTGCTATGGTGATTCTTGGTACAACCGGCCGTACTGGATTGTCTGCCGTGTTTATTGGTAATACTGCGGAACATGTAATCGACAAGATTAACTGCGATGTACTGGCTCTTAAACCGTCGGGTTACGTCAGTCCACTTGATCCTAATTTATCTATAGGTTAATACCCTATAGCTGATTTAAAATCATAAAAAACGCCTCAAGCACTGCTTGAGGCGTTTTTTATTATCTAGAGCTTCCGCCATTCCAAATACAGAATCGTGAATATCTCGTTATACGTTAGTCACGTCGATGAACATTGACTCATCAATATTTGAAGAGGAAATTTCAGCTTCTTCGAATTCGTAGGCCTTGCGATCTTCACTACGGTCTAGTGGAAGGTTTACGAAATCAAACAATTCTCGGTCAGCCAGTTGGCTTGGACTTACGTTCTGAATTGACTTGAAAATCTTCTCAACACGACCTGGCGTTTGCTTATCCCAATCAATCAACATCGCTTTAATGTTCTGACGCTGTAGGTTCTCTTGAGAGCCACACAGGTTACAAGGAATGATTGGGAAATCTAGGTGCTCTGCGTATTGGATTAAGTCCGTTTCACGACAATAAGTCAGTGGACGAATAACAACGTTACGGCCATCATCAGAACGCAATTTTGGCGGCATTGCTTTCAAGCGTGCACCGTGGAACATGTTCAGGAACATCGTCTCAACAATATCGTCTAGGTGGTGGCCAAGAGCAATCTTAGTCGCCCCAATTTTCTCTGCAAACGAGTACAAAGTACCACGACGAAGACGAGAACATAGACCACAGGTTGTTTTACCCTCTGGCACTTTCTCTTTAACTACGGAGTACGTATCTTTATCTACGATGTAGTAAGGAATGTTCAGAGTTTCGAAGTACTCAGGAAGAATATGCTCAGGAAAGCCAGGTTGTTTTTGGTCTAGGTTTACGGCAACAACATCGAATTTGATAGGTGCAGCTTCACGTAAACGTAGCAAAATATCTAGCATCGCAAATGAATCTTTACCGCCACTAATGCATGCCATTACTACGTCATTCTCTTCGATCATGTTGTAGTCAACGATGGCATTTCCAACATTTCGTCTCAGACGTTTCTGAAGCTTGTTGAATTCAAGTGTTTCTTTTTTATTTTCGTTTTGGTTCATTGCGACTCTCACACCGTCGTATTACCGACTGTAGATTGCTAGTGGGACTGTTTTAGGGCGTGGATTATACGGATTTTTATTTGATGTTGAAATAGTAACGGCAGGATTAACAAGCTGAGTATTGGAAAGATTCCGCTTCTTTTGAGCTTTAAGCTCTCTAAACGGTTAGATAAACGCGTCTTAACAAATTCGAGGTTTGTATAGTAGACAAAGAAAAGCAGCCTTCTCTAAAAGACCAGGCTGCTTAAGAACTACTTCCTCAAAGCGTAGGGAGTGCTTTTAGCTAGACTTATTGCGCGGGAATGTACGGTAATACGCGAACCGTTGGCTCTGGTAAAGTGATGCTGTCACTTCCATTGAGCTCTTCTAAGGTGAATTTAACACGGCCTTCTTTAATTGGGATCTGTTTACCGTTAGATAGAGCAATGTTGCCTTCAAGCTTGTCATTGAACTCCAACGTTAACCCTTGGATATCAGGTGTGAACCAGCTAGAGAACATGCCGCTGACGTCTTCTAGCATTGCCTGCATCTGTGGTAACAGGCTTTCTAGCTGTGCAACTTCAACATCGCCAGCTAAAGGCTCTTGAGTCATTACAACGAGCGAATATGCACACTCTTGCTCTTGGGTTTGTACAAAGATAAGAGGATTTGCTGAGCGCAGGTTTTGATCTACAGGTAGAAGCAGCTCATTCGCAGGAGATACTTTTAGCTCTTCGTAGTGCTCTTCTTTCTCCATCCAAGCTTTGCTGATGTGACAGGTTTTCTGTGCTTGTTGGTCAACAAAGAACACCGCAACTTTGACATCATCGTGCCCTTCTTTGGTGTTGTTTTTCAGCTGAGTATAGAGTTTAGAATACGTGAACATGTATTCTTGCGCCGAAGCTGGAAGAGAAACCCCAAAACTTAAAGTGGCCAATAAAGCGATAGCTGTCTTTTTCATTATTATAATCTTGTTGAAGTTGAGCGTTTATAAATAGAAAGAGCAGCCAATGAGCTGCTCTTTTGCGATATTGCTTGGTGTCAAATTGACTAAAGAAGTCAATCAAACGGATATCCAAATGAGTTACTTTTCCCAGTATACCTTGTTGTGACGGATCATAGCTTGTAAATCAGTCACATAGTCTGAACCTCGCTCAGAATATTTTAACAAGCCATTGGTCAATTCGGTCGCCGTTTCTTTGGTTAACAGATCATTACCATTTGCTGCCAGTTGCGCACGAATGGCTCTTAAATCTGCATAGGCACGGTTACGATTAAGGTTCATGAAGTAACGGTGTACGGATTCTTGGCTTGAAGAAAATGTTGCTACTTCATGCGAGCTGCCTTCGTTACGTTGTAGCGGAACAAGGCCACAACCTTTGCTGTAACACCAATGTCCGAAATAGTTGTTTGCTTTGGTGGCGAAACGTGATGTCCCCCAAGCTGATTCATTAGCAGCCTGTGTCAGTACCAGCGCCTCTGGCAGTACGTTGACTCGGTTAAGCATTTCCGCCAACCATGTCTGCTCTATACCTGTGCTAGGTACCGGTAAGCTGTACAACTTCCCTAACCTTTTCGCATAAGAAATGTCTTCAGAATCAATATTACCTAAACCAGATTCAGAGAGCTTAGTTAAAAACGCACGTTCTTTGGTGATACGTTTGTTTTCAATCTTGATGCTTGGGCGTAGGAACGAAAAAAACGCATCTTTTTTCTCGTTTACATCCTTAATAGTCGCAAAATTTGGTGCGCTTGAAGCAACAGTCAAGTCATCAAATTGGTCTGCTGAATTAGAGCTCTGTTCTGTCGTACGTCGGCGTTCTTCTTCTTGGTAAAGGTAAGGGCCAATCAGTGAAATAGAACCCACTATTGCTAGTGTTGTTACTTTGAGCGCAAGAGATTTACTCGCGCTGCCTTTGTCGTTATTACGCATCGAAGACCTGCGGGTTTTTGTTCTTGTTACCATGGCTACTGTTGTTGCCGTTATTGTTACCGCCATCGCTATCGTCATCGCTCATTGGGCGGTCTGATGCAATTATCTTCAGCTTGATGCCAAACATCTCACGGTAAACGATACCTTTCACGTGGAAGAAGAATGGAAGAACGAAGATCAAGCCAATGCCGTACATCATCGCAGCAACGATGAACATCAGCATAACCATTAGATATATAGACGCGACTACGAAGATCTTCTTATTTACTGCTCTTAGAGAAAGTAACAGCGATTGCATCGGCGGAACTTTTTTATCACAAATCAGCAGAATTGAGTTGCTGAACGCAAGTGAGAAGTAGATAGACAGAAATGGCAGAATCATACCAGCGATGCCTTGAAGCATTAGGCTGAACAAAGTCACTAGAATAACGGGGATCGTAAACTGCAAACCTTTGCCTATGTGGCGTACTTTAGTTTGAAGACCTGCAGCGTGGCTCATTGCCATTAAACAGATGCCGGCATAGATGGGTGCACTGACGACTTCATAGCTAAAATTTGCAATGAAAACCGATTCAACGATCTGAGGTGTAAAGGCTTCAGGGTCGATTACCGCATCTAAGATAACTGCAGGGTCACCAAGTTGCAGTTTTAGTGCGATATAAAAGATAGCCAATTGTACGAACATCAGCGCAACAATCGCAGGGGAAAACGAAAGAAAGTGACTTATCGTATGTTTCCAAGCTTCTTGGAATACAGCCGTTGCTTTGAGCTCATAATCGCCGGAAAGTGCACGGTCGATACTACCGCCCAAATTAAAATCTTTTTCGATGTCGTTGTTCATATTGATACCTAGGTGCGCCAACTAAACGAAGGCACCTAACTTATTGATAAAAAATTACCTTCATTATACCCATATGTCGGATGCAAACTAAAATATGAATCTGTAACAAGGCTTGCTTTTACGTCTTAATGGTCAATAATTAGACACTTGTTGGGATGTGAACCCAACAAATAACAGTATGGTAAAGGATGTTTACTTTTACCTGCGAATTTTTTTGTCTTCGAAAGATAAAAAATGCTTTGAATTCACGTTTTTGGTGATTATGATGCGCGCCTTAGAGGTGTATAGCAACAGGTCTCAAATAGAACCAAGGTGGAGAAAAACAGACGTTGAACGCTAAAAAATCAGTAGGGAAGCCAGTAGTACAGCTAACTGGCATCAGTAAAAGTTTCGATGGTAAGGAAGTCATCGGCAATCTGGATTTAAACGTAAATCATGGTGAGTTTCTCACGATTTTAGGCCCATCAGGTTGTGGTAAAACAACCGTGCTAAGAATGATTGCGGGTTTTGAAACGGCGGATAGTGGTGAAATACTATTAGCTGGACAGAACGTAACCCAAGTTCCTGCTGAACAAAGGCATGTAAACACTGTTTTCCAAAGCTATGCCCTATTCCCGCATATGACCGTTTTCGATAATGTGGCATTTGGCTTACGCATGCAGAAAGTTCCAAGCAGCGAGATTGAACCTCGTGTAATGGATGCTTTGAAAATGGTGCGCTTAGAGCAAATGGCACAACGAAAGCCACACCAGCTATCTGGCGGCCAACAGCAACGTATCGCAATCGCTCGTGCTGTCGTTAATAAGCCTAAAGTTCTCTTGTTGGATGAATCTTTATCTGCTCTTGATTACAAACTACGTAAACAGATGCAAATCGAGCTGAAACAACTGCAACGCCAACTTGGTATCACGTTCATTTTTGTAACGCATGACCAAGAAGAAGCACTCTCTATGTCCGACCGCATTATTGTTATGCGTGATGGCGTGATTGAACAAGACGGAACACCAAGAGAGATCTACGAAGAGCCTAAGAACCTATTCGTAGCGCGTTTCATTGGTGAAATTAACGTATTCGAAGCGACAGCTAAATCTCGTCAAGATGAAAAGCGCATTGTTGCGACAATCGAAGGTGAAGAGTCCATTATCTATCACGATAAAGACGTAACACCGGGTCAAAAACTGCAAGTATTGCTTCGCCCTGAAGATCTTCGTATCGAAGAAATCAAAGAATCTGAGCAACGCGGTATTGTTGGTCACATTGTCGAGCGAACCTATAAAGGCATGACATTAGATTCAGTCGTAGAACTTGAGTCGGGTATGCGTGTCATGGTTAGTGAATTCTTCAACGAAGATGACCCTGATGTTGATCACTCACTGGGCCAAAAAGTTGCAGTAACTTGGGTTGAGAGCTGGGAAGTGGTATTAGAAGATGAGCAAGAAGTTTAATTTACAAAACGCAATTGTTGCTTTAATCACAGGTTGGTTAGTGCTGTTCGTGATGATTCCAAACATCATGATCATCGGTACTAGTTTCTTAACTCGTGATGAAGCTAACTTGATTGAGATGACTTTTACTCTCGATAACTATGTGCGTTTGGCTGATCCGCTGTATTTTAAAGTGCTGATGCACTCTTTCTATATGGCAATCGTTGCTACCCTGCTTTGTTTAATTATTGGTTACCCGTTCGCCTATATCGTGGCAAAAATGCCAGCGAAGTGGCGTCCAATCATGTTGTTCCTCGTGATTGTACCATTTTGGACTAACTCACTGATTCGTACTTACGGATTGAAAGTGGTTCTGGGTACTCAAGGTGTGTTGAACAAAGGCTTGTTGGCGTTAGACATTATCGATAAGCCACTTCGTATTATGTATTCAGAAACGGCAGTAATGATCGGTTTAGTGTATATCCTACTTCCATTCATGATTCTGCCGCTGTATTCAGCGATTGAAAAACTGGACGATACGTACCTAGAAGCGGCTAAAGATTTAGGTGCGAACAAACTGCAAACGCTATTGAAAGTCGTGTTACCACTGACTATGCCAGGTATTGTCGGCGGTTGTTTATTGGTGTTATTACCTGCATTAGGTATGTTCTACATCTCTGACCTATTAGGTGGAGCAAAGAACCTGCTGATTGGTAACGTGATTAAGAGCCAAGTACTTAATGCTCGGGACTGGCCGTTTGGCGCTGCGACGAGTATTGCACTGACCGTGGCAATGGCTGTGATGCTTTATGCCTACTACCGTGCAGGCAAGTTATTGAATAAGAAAGTGGAGCTAGACTAATGGGTCGCACAGTTAAGTTCAGCTTTATGGCGCTGGTATACGCTTTTCTATACCTACCTATTATCGTATTGATTGCAAACTCATTTAATGCCAATAAATTCGGCATGAAATGGGGTGGTTTTACCACCAAGTGGTATGACGCACTGATTAACAACGACAGCCTAATGCAGGCTGCGTGGCATTCGATCAACGTAGCGGTGTTCTCAGCGACGGCCGCAACGATCGTCGGAAGCCTGACAGCCGTTGCCCTATTCCGTTACCAATTTAAAGGTAAAGGCATCGTCAATGGCATGTTGTTCATCGTGATGATGTCACCAGATATCGTAATGGCGATTTCGCTTCTTGCGCTATTCTTGGTTATGGGTGTGCAACTTGGGTTCTTTACCCTACTTGCAGCGCACATTACTTTCTGTTTACCGTTCGTTGTGGTAACGGTTTACAGTCGCTTGAATGGCTTTGATGTGAAGATGCTAGAAGCAGCAAAAGACTTAGGT
Source organism: Vibrio sp. 10N.239.312.C11 (assembly GCF_041466065.1). Classification (NCBI taxonomy): domain Bacteria; kingdom Pseudomonadati; phylum Pseudomonadota; class Gammaproteobacteria; order Vibrionales; family Vibrionaceae; genus Vibrio; species Vibrio sp. 10N.239.312.C11. The sequence continues at coordinate 45,205 of NZ_JBFSRZ010000029.1, read as the reverse complement.
GCAAGTGAGTGGACGATTCTAAAACAGATCATCCTGCCTCTTGCTAAGCCAGCGGTTGCTGCGGGGTGGTTATTGAGCTTCACTCTGTCTTTGGACGATGTGATCATCAGCTCTTTCGTAACAGGTCCAACTTACGAAATCTTGCCACTGAAGATTTACTCGATGGTTAAAGTCGGTATATCTCCAGAGGTCAACGCCCTAGCAACAGTGATGTTAGTGGTGTCGTTAATACTGGTGATTATTTCTCAGTTGTTAGCGAGAGAGAAAATCAAGTAAGTCTCCTACTCTTTACTGAGACGGACTTGATAAGATTCAAGTTTAACAAAAGTGTTATTCATAAACAGAATGGTAAATTGCCATTCTGTTTTTCTATCTACTGCCTTTAGGCAACGTTTAGTTTGGAGCTAACGTCAATGAAAAAATGGGCTACTCTATTAGCTGGTAGTGCATGTGCGCTTTCAATGTTATCTGCACCATCGTTTGCAAAAGATGACAAAGAATTGGTATTCATGAACTGGGGACCTTACATCAACAGTGAGATTCTAGAACAGTTCACTGATGAAACTGGAATCAAGGTTATCTACTCAACTTACGAGTCGAATGAAACCTTGTACGCAAAGCTAAAAACACACAACAAAGGCTACGACCTAGTTGTGCCGTCGACTTACTTCGTTTCTAAGATGCGTGACGAAGGTATGTTACAAAAAATCGACAAAACTAAGCTGTACAACTTCAAGAACCTAGATACGAACTACCTAGATAAGCCGTACGACCCAAGCAACGACTACTCTATTCCACACGTAGTTGCGATTACAGGTTTGGCTGTTAACACGGACATGTACGATCCAGAAGATTTCCAAAGCTGGGCTGATCTATGGAAGCCAGAGCTTGAAGGTCAACTGATGATGATGGACGACACGCGTGAAGTGTTCCACATCGCACTGCGTAAGCTAGGTTACTCTGGTAACACAACTAACGAAAAAGAGATCGACGAAGCTTACGCTGAGCTACAAAAGCTAATGCCGAACGTTCTAGTATTTAACTCAGACAACCCAGGCGCCCCATATATGTCTGGTGAAGTGGGTCTTGGTATGCTGTGGAACGGTTCAGCTGCTGCAGCGCAAAACGAAGGTCTACCAATCAAACTGGTTTTCCCTAAAGAAGGCGGTATCGGTTGGGTTGATAACTTTGCGATTAGCTCTGGTGCGGTAAACGTAGAAGCAGCTCATAAGATGATCGACTTCCTACTTCGCCCAGAGATTGCTGAGCAGATTTCTCGTGACACAGGCTACCTAACAGCCGTTAAAGCGTCTAACGAGAAGTTTAAAGACAGCCCTGCGCTGTTCCCATCTCAAGAAGACCTTGATCGTGTGGAATGGCAAGCTGCGGTTGGTGATAAGACGGTGAAGTACGAAGATTACTTCATGAAACTTAAAGCCGGTCAGTAAGCGAGTTTGTTATCTAATTGCTCCGGTCAAAAGAGGCTAATAAGTAACGGGTTTACTTAACAAGCCTAGTTAGGTAATCAACAAACTAAAAATAAGAATATCAATGAATAGGCAGCTTAGGCTGCCTATTTTGTTATATCACTGCTATAATTTAGCGCGATTTTTAGAAATCCATTTACTTTGGGTTCAATACCCAGCTCCAAATCAAACAAATGAACGGAACAGTAATGAAAAAAACACTGTATACCGGCGCATTGTGTGCTGCTACTTTACTTTCTACACCCTCTTTCGCAGCTGACCAAGAACTGTATTTTTACAACTGGTCTGAATATATTCCAAATGAAGTACTAGAAGACTTCACCGAAGAGACTGGCATTAAAGTCTATTACTCAACTTATGAGTCTAACGAAAGCATGTACGCTAAGTTAAAAACTCAAGGTACGGGTTACGACTTGGTCGTTCCTTCTACTTACTTCGTTTCTAAGATGCGTAAAGAAGGCATGCTACAAGAGCTTGATAAAACTAAGCTAAGCCACTTTGCAGATTTGGATCCAAATTACTTAGATAAGCCATTTGATCCAAATAACAACTACTCGATCCCATACATCTGGGGCGCAACGGGTATTGGTATCAACTCAGATATGCTAGACAAGTCTTCAGTTAAAAACTGGGGCGATCTGTGGGATACACAGTGGGAAGGTCAATTGATGATGATGGATGACTCTCGTGAGGTTTTCCATATCGCACTGTCTAAACTGGGTTACTCTCCAAACACGACTAATCCTGAAGAAATCAAAGAAGCGTACGAAGAACTTCGTAAGCTGATGCCAAACGTATTGGTATTTAACTCAGATTTCCCTGCGAACCCTTACCTAGCGGGTGAAGTGTCTCTTGGTATGCTTTGGAATGGCTCTGCTTACATGGCACGTCAAGAAGGCGCAACGATTGACATTATCTGGCCAGAGAAAGGCGCTATCTTCTGGATGGATAGCCTAGCGATTCCAGCAGGTGCTAAGAACACTGAAGCGGCACATAAGATGATCGACTTCCTACTTCGCCCAGAGAACGCTGCGAAAATTGCTCTAGAGATCGGTTACCCAACACCAGTTAAAACGGCTTACCCTCTTCTTCCGAAAGAATTTTCTGAAGATAAGAACGTTTTCCCGCCACAATCAGTGATGGATAATGGTGTTTGGCAAGACGAAGTTGGCGAAGCGAGCGTTATTTATGACGAGTACTTTCAAAAACTTAAAGTAGACAACTAATTTGTTAGCAAAAATTTAATTGTTGCTAGTAAGTTAAATAAAGCGGCGTAAGCCGCTTTATTTTTATTCAGAAATTATATAGGATTGAACAAACAATACGAAGTGCGATTACATATGCAAGCAAACCCTATCCTGTTAGTTGTGACTTTTATGCTGTTAGCGTCACTGTTGATGCTTGGCTTGAGTTCATTTATTCATATTGATTCAAACTATGATTTGTTTTTCGAAACAAATACCCTCGTGATCACTATGTACATCTATTATGTTGCGCGTCATTCAATTCGTCCCCACAAAGTTCTTCGCTACGGCGCTCTATTACTCATTTTTAACCTATTTTATGACGTATCAACCGAGCTTAAACATCTTGATGAGTGGGCTGACCAAAATGAACTAATAGATACCTTCTTGGAAGACGGGTTGCTACAAATCGCATTTCTATTGATCGCTTACGGCATTACAGAATTAACTGGAAAAATCAAAGACCAAGGTAAACGCGACGAGCTTACTGGTCTGTATAATCGCAAGAAGTTTGACGCGATCAAACTTGCAGAGTTTGAGCTCATTTACTTCGACTTAGATGGACTAAAAGAGGCGAACGACCTTAAAGGCCACAAAGTTGGAGATTTAATGATTGTTCGTTTCTCTCAGGCTCTGAGGCAAACTGCATTGGAAGATGAAATGGTGTTTAGAGTGGGTGGTGATGAGTTTGTTGCAACGGCTCAACTCGGTCGTGGTGGTGAGTTTGTCAGCCAAGTCAATAACTTACTGCATGGTGAGAACATCAGTTTTTCTTACGGTATCGAAGTGACCAGCCGAGATAATTTTAAACAGGCATTGGTTGAATCCGATAAGGCGATGTACGAAATGAAAAAAGCTCAACGACCTGTTCAAAACTCTTGGTGCACGTCTTGTCCTAATCTAGAAACAAATTACCTGAATATAGAGACAACAAGGCAAACCGATGACTAGAGCCTCATCTGAATAAATGTCAGTTTGCCACTGATAAATGATAAATGATAAATGATAACTGTTGCTGATAACGAGCTCTCAAGTTCCAACCTTAAGCGGGTCAATCAATTTATTGGCACAAGGGTCAGGCCGTTAGAGACCCCTTCTCTGACAGCAATAGCTCACCGACTAGCTTAGGTACCTCGATACTCGCCTTACCGTAACGTTTCTCTTCAAATTCACTCTCTACCGCACTGGGTTCGAGGTTTATCTCGATCGTATGTGCTCCATGCATTTTAGCATCATGTACAAAACCTGCGGCTGGATAAACCACACCTGACGTGCCGATCGAGATGAACAAATCAGCTTCTTCTAACGCTGAATAAATGTCGCCCATCCTCAAAGGCATTTCGCCAAACCACACAATATGAGGACGCATTTGAGCTGGTATCTGGCAACAATGGCACAATTCACCAGTATGAATGTCGTCTTTGTGCTCTAGAACTTGGTTTGACTCACTACAACGTGCCTTAAGAAGCTCACCGTGCATGTGGATAATGTTGTTGCTACCGCCTCTCTCGTGCAGATTGTCGATGTTTTGAGTGATGATGGTTACTTTGCCATCGAGCTTATCTTCAAGCTCTCCTAGCGCCTTGTGGGCTGAATTTGGAAAGATACTTTCACTCTGTAATCCATGACGACGCTTGTTGTAAAACGCTTGTACAAGGTCAGGATCTTTTGCAAAACCTTCAGGTGTCGCAACATCCTCGATTTTATGGTTTTCCCATAATCCGTCTTGTGCTCGGAATGTTTGTATCCCCGACTCCGCAGAGATACCGGCGCCAGTAAGAATTACGATATTTCGATATGGGAAATGCATATAACGTCCTTTTCAATATGTCACTTGGTAACAGCTTAGCACTGTTCAAATTCCAACAATAGTTTTAGGGATTAGACCATAGTCTTAGCCAACTGAATTCATTGGCTATTTGTGACATAACTCGCTTGATCTCTGCTATTCAGAAATGAAATAGGCACAAAAAAAGCGGCCGAAGCCGCTTGATGTTTATCTATTGAACCGTGATCAGTCTTCGTTGATTGATGAGATCTTATGGATAGAAAGATCCGCGCCATTAAACTCATCTTCTTCACTTAACCTTAGGCCAGTTACTTTGCTCAACACACCGTAGACAACCAATGCACCGATTAAAGCCACCGTAATGCCCGCTAGTGTACCAACCATCTGAGCAGTAAAGCTTACGCCCCCTAGCCCCCAGAATGCTTGCTGACCGAAGATACCCGCTGCAATGCCACCCCATGCACCACATACACCGTGCAGAGGCCACACACCTAGCACATCATCTATCTGTGTTTTGTTTTGCATGTAAGTAAACAAGTAAACGAACAATGCGCCAGCTACGCCGCCTGTTACCAGTGCGCCGAGTGGGTGCATTAAATCTGAGCCTGCGCAAATAGCGACGAGACCAGCTAAAGGACCATTGTGGATGAAGCCTGGGTCATTTTTACCTGCAATCAGAGCCGCAAGAATACCGCCAACCATTGCCATGAGTGAGTTCATTGCCACGAGACCGCTGATACCATTGATAGCTTGAGCTGACATCACGTTGAAGCCAAACCAACCCACACATAATATCCAAGAACCTAGTGCTAAGAATGGGATGTTTGATGGTGCGAAGTTAGTGTGTTTGCCGGCGCGGACACGGCCTTTGCGCATGCCAAGGAAGTAAACCGCGACCAATGCAATCCAGCCGCCAACACCATGAACGACAACAGAGCCCGCGAAATCATGGAAGCCATAACCGAATTGCGCTTCAAGCCAATCTTGGAAACCAAAATTACCATTCCAAATGATGCCTTCAAAGAATGGATAAACAAACCCAACGGTGAAAAGTGTTGCGATGAGTATTGGATAGAAACGTGCACGCTCAGCGATACCACCAGAAACGATCGCTGGAATCGCCGCAGCAAACGTCATCAAGAAGAAAAACTTCACCAGCTCGTAACCATTACCTTGCGATAAGGTTTCTGCATCTGCAAAGAAATGCGCACCGTAAGCCACCCAGTAACCGATAAAGAAATAGGCAATGGCAGAAACGCCGAAATCCGAGAGGATCTTAACCAGCGCGTTCACTTGGTTTTTCTTTCTTACTGTACCGACTTCCAAAAATGCAAAGCCTGCGTGCATTAAGAAGACCATGATGGCGCCTAATAATAGAAATAGAGTGTCTGAACTCTGCGTCAAGCTCTCTACTGCGCTATGAACTTGGGTAACCGTTTGACTCATTAAAGCTCTCTCCCTTAGCTTTGTCTCAATTGCACTAGAACCGTGCGAATTGATGTCGTAATTAATTAAAGACTCAACAGTAAACGCAAGATGCGTTCCAACACGTTCACGTAATTTTCGTGCAACAAGCTTTTGTTTTAAACTTATGATTTTAAAGGGTTAAAATTACCACTGCACTTTTTTGGATATTTGAGATGGAGGGATGTTTAAAATTAATTGCACCAATTAAGGGAGTTGCACCATATTGGCGCGGTCAATATCAGGCTTGGCTCTGTTTTAGAGCTACCCCAAATATCTTGAAGAATTAGCTAAAAATCTTCTTCTAAGTTGACTAGATACTTGTTCTAGATGGACAAAAAAAGCCCAGTGACTTGAATCACTGGGCTTTCTATATGATGGTTGTTTTGAGTAAATCGCTCTAGATAAGTTGTTATCTAGTTCGTCTGATACTCACTACAGGTTTGGACCTGTTGTCGGGTTTTGCGGTAGGTTTTGACTTAAACGCTGCATGCCTTGATACATACGAATAAACCACACCACAATCGCCACACCACCAAATAACATGCCCACATATGGAATGTAGTAAGCGATGTCATCGATAATGTGGTTTTGATACCAGTAATCGTTCACACCGATCAACACGCCGTTAGAGGTCGCTACCGTGACGATAAGCACAACAAAGAACGTCAGGTTCAAGAAGAACGAGCGAATCAAGCCGTAATAATGCGTATCCACTACTTCGCCGTCTTCACCTTTATCTAAACGATAGCCCGCGTAGATGATGGCAATTACACCAGAGAGAAGACAAGTAAATGGTGTAAAACAGCTGAGGATGTAAGCAACCCAAATACCTTTATGAGGTTTGTTCATTCTTATTCACCCCTTCACTTTTCTCTGTTGCTGCGTTAGCGCTTTGTTCAACGCCGTTTTTCTCTTGTTCCATCACTTCTTTGTACCAAAGGTCATGATGTTCTTTAGCCCAAGTTTCATCGACTTCGCCTGTTACCATGCCTTCTAGTGCCCCTTCCATACCGAACAAGCCGATGTAGATGTGGAACACAAAGCCACAGATAAGGATCAAAGCAGCCAACATGTGGACTAGGTTTGAAAGCTCCATATCACGACGCGTTTGACCGAAGATTGGGAAGTCTAAAACCAAGCCACTGATCGCAGCCACACTACCCATTACAATCAATAGCCAGAACAGCGCTTTTTCACCCGCGTTCGAAAACTCTGCAGATGGATGAGAACCTTTATGTTTCCCAACCATACCGCCCAGTTTCATGAACCATTGGATATCGACCATCTTGAAGATAGACTTGCGCCACCACTTGATAAGAACAGCCATCAACAGCACATAGAAAATTGGGCCGATGTAGTTATGGTATTGTTTAGCCAGTAGAACAATGAAGCCCCATAGATCCGTTGGGATATAAGGTTTCAAAAAGTGTTTACCGTAAACCAACATCAAACCACTGAACGCCAGTGTTAAGAAGGTAAACGCCATGCTCCAGTGCAACGCACGATCCAGTCGAGACCAACGCTTGATCTTACGGCCAGTTCTTGGCGCACTCAGCATTAATGGGCCAATCACAACGTACATTAGAGTAACGAAAGCAATACTGCCAAAGATAGCGACGGCACCTGCTGGCGACATCCACTTCTCTTTCAATATGTACCACGTTTGCCCGGGCGTACTGATTAACACACCGTGCTCAGCCGATTGAGATGTGGTGTAACCTTCCTCACCGTTTCTTACTTGTCGCCAAAAATCAGCGCCAGCAAGTTGTGTGATTTCTCTTTCAGCAGAGCTCGATTGAGTTTGTGATGAGTTCGTCTCAGATGCATGACTCAAAGGAGACAGCATTGTTAGTGCTGCCAACATCGGCAGCACAACAAGGAAGAGACGCTTAAACATTGTAAGCATATGTCTCTCCTAACTAGCTCTTCATCGCATCGTAAGAAAGGTCGTTGCCGTCTGTCCAGCCAGCACCTTTCGCACCGCGCTCTACAACACGCTGACGGAAGATATCAGAGACTTGTTCAGCATCACCTGCAAGCAGCGCTTTTGTCGAACAAAGTGAAGCACACATAGGTAGCTTGCCTTCAGCAATACGGTTCGCACCGTACTTCTGACGCTCTTCAACAGAACCTGGTTCTGTTTCAGGGCCGCCAGCACAGAAGGTACATTTGTCCATTTTACCGCGCTCACCAAAGGCTTCCTGTTTAGGGAATTGAGGTGCGCCAAACGGACAAGCAAACAAGCAGTAACCACAACCGATACACAGATCTTTATTGTGAAGTACGATGCCGTCTTCTGTATGTTCAAAACAGTCTGCTGGGCAAACTGCCATACAAGGGGCATCAGTACAGTGCATACATGCGACTGAGATAGAGTTTTCACCCGGTTCACCATCGTTCAGTGTCACAACGCGGCGACGTTGAATACCCCATTCCAGAGCATCATCATTTTCGTTCTTACATGCAGTGACACAACCGTTACATTCGATACAACGTTTGGTGTCACAAAGAAATTTCATTCTAGCCATTTTAAGACTCCTTACGCTTTACGAATATTACAAAGGGTTACTTTCGTTTCCTGCATCAACGTGACAGGGTCGTAACCATATGTGGTTGCTGTATTGGCAGCTTCGCCAATAACGTAAGGATCAGAGCCTTCTGGGTATTTAGAACGTAAGTCTTCACCTTCAAACTTACCACCGAAGTGGAACGGCAAGAACGCTAAACCCGGTTTAACACGACGAGTAACCATCGCTTTCACCTTGATGCGGCCTTTCTCAGCACCTTCAACCCAAACATCATCGCCATCTTTGAAGCCAATGTCGTTTGCGTCTTTCGGGTTCACTTCAACAAACATCTCTTGTTGAAGTTCAGCTAGCCATGGGTTTGAACGTGTTTCTTCACCACCACCTTCGTACTCAACCAGACGACCAGAAGTCAGAATGATTGGGTATTCAGCAGACTTGTCTTGGTCTTGAATTGATTTGTACAACGTAGGAACACGGAAGATTGCTTCCTTGTCATCCCATGTTGGGTAGTCAGCAACTAGGTCACGACGTGGTGTGTAAAGTGGTTCACGGTGCAGTGGTACGCGGTCTGGGAATGTCCAAACAATCGCACGCGCTTTCGCATTACCAAACGGGATACAACCGTGTTTGATAGCCACACGCTGGATACCACCAGAAACGTCAGTCTTCCAGTTCTTACCTTCCGCTGAAGCTTTCTCTTCTGCGGTTAGATCGTCCCACCAACCCAGTTGTTTCAGCAGTTTGTCACTGAATTCTGGGTAACCGTCTTTGATTTCGCTGCCTTTTGAGTAGCTGTCTTCAGCCAATAGACTTTGACCTTCAAATTCGACACCGAAACGAGTACGGAAGTTACCGCCGCCCTCAGCAACAGGTTTAGACGTATCGTAAAGGATATGCGTACCTGGGTGTTTCATCTCTGGGTTGCCCCAGCATGGCCAAGGAAGACCGTAAGTCTCGCCATTCGCTGGGCCGCCTTCTGCAGCAAGCGTTGTTTTGTGGAACGTGTGCCAGTTTTGCTGGTGTTCTTTCAAACGTTCTGGGCTTTGACCTGTATAGCCGATCGTCCACATACCTTTGTTGAATTCACGAGTGATGTCTTCAATCAACGGTTGGTTGTTCTCAACACGGATGTTTTTGAACAGTTGATCAGAGAAACCAAGCTTCTTAGAAAGAAGGTACATGATTTCGTGATCAGGCTTAGATTCGAACAGAGGATCAACAACCTTGTCGCGCCACTGTAGAGAACGGTTTGATGCCGTTACGCTGCCGTAGGTTTCAAATTGAGTGGTTGCTGGAAGCAAGTAAACGCCATCTGTGCGATCGTTCATCACTGCTGCAACTGTTGGGTATGGGTCAACGATAACCATCATATCCAGCTTCTGCATCGCCTTCTTCATCTCTGGACCACGAGTCTGAGAGTTCACCGCGTGACCCCAGTAGAACATGGCACGGATGTTTTCGCGCTGACGGATCTTGTCTTTGTCTTCAAGTACGCCATCAACCCAACGAGATACAGGAATACCTGCACTGTTCATTGGTTTTTGACCGCCGTATGCGTTGTCGTCGAAACGTCCTTTCACCCAGTCAAAGTCGATGTCCCAAACTTTAGACCAGTGGCGCCAAGAACCTTCAGACAAGCCGTAGTAACCTGGAAGTGTGTCAGACAGTACGCCAAGGTCAGTTGCGCCTTGTACATTATCGTGACCACGGAAGATGTTTGCACCGCCGCCTGATTTACCGATGTTACCTAGCGCAAGCTCAAGTACACAGTAAGCTCGTGTGTTGTTGTTACCCGTCGTGTGTTGAGTACCACCCATACACCAAACGATACAACCTGGACGGTTCTCAGAAAGAAGTTTTGCTGTGTGGTAAACGTCTTCTTCGCTTACGCCTGTCACGCGTTCAACTTCTGCTGGGCTCCACTTCGCGACTTCTTCACGGATCTCGTCCATGCCAAATACACGTTGGCGGATGAATTCTTTGTCTTCCCACTTATTAGCAAAGACATGCCATAGCACACCCCAGATAAACGCAACGTCTGAACCCGGGCGTAGAGAAACATAGTGGTCAGATTTCGCAGCAGTACGCGTACGACGAGGATCTGCCACAACGATCTTACAGTTGTTCTTCTCTTTCGCGATTAGGATGTGCTGCATTGCTACTGGGTGAGCTTCTGCAGGGTTTGAACCAATGAACAGCATCGATTTACAGTTGTGCATGTCATTGAACGAGTTTGTCATCGCACCGTAACCCCAAGTGTTTGCAACACCGGCTACTGTGGTTGAGTGACAAATACGCGCTTGGTGGTCAACGTTGTTTGTTCCCCACAAAGACGCCATCTTACGGAATGCGTAAGCTTGCTCGTTACTGTGTTTTGCACTACCTAGGAAGTAAACCGAATCAGGGCCAGACTCTTTACGAAGTTCTAGTGCCTTGTTACCGATCTCTTCAATCGCTTGTTCCCAAGAAAGCTTCTTCCACTTACCGCCTTCCAATTTCATTGGGTACTTAAGACGACGTTCACCGTGTCCGTGCTCACGCAGTGCTGCACCTTTCGCACAGTGTCCACCAGCATTAAATGGGTGATCGAATGCAGGTTCTTGACCTGTCCATACGCCATTTTGAACTTCAGCGTAGATACCACAACCCACAGAACAGTGAGAACAGATTGTACGTTTCACTTCTGTTTTCGCTTCTGGATCGACAGATTTAGCCTGTGCTTTCTTCATCATGCCCGGCGCGAATAGACTTGCGCCTACCACTGCGCCACCAGCAGCAAGTGAAGTGTTTTTCATGAAGGCGCGACGAGACACACCTAGCTGATTGGTTTCTTTGCTCACACTATCGGAGCGTTTGACAAGTTTCATCCGTTATCTCCTAAAGTGTGTCGTAGTAATCGCGAATATGTTGCGTTTCACGATAGCCCGTCTTCTTCACGTCTTCTTTCGGCATTTCAACCGTTTCTGAAGCAGTTGCCACTTTCGTTGTACCAGCGACAACGGCACCAGCAACGGCTGCAGTCGTTAAACCTTTGAGTAAGTCTCTACGGCTTGTATCTATTTCTTTGTTATCTTTCATCATTGCTTCCTTACCTTGCGGTAGATCTTTTTGGAGGCTTCATGCCCCTCTATCGATATAATCGCGTACTGCTCGATTACTCGTAATCAGTGACGTTTTTCACATCAATCTTTAATTTGTGTTTACTGCTTTTTGTATTCACGCTGAAACGAACCTGCTCCAACGTTAAGAATGCTTCACATAGCTGTGCTGCTGATTTGTAGAAGTTCGCACTTTCTGCACTTTCAAGTTGACGCGTAAAAGAGTTAAACCAAGGACCAAGATGCTTATTGAAAACGGCTTGTTGAAGCGCGTCTTCTTCATCGGTTAGCATCGCCATTACTTCACAAAGAGCCGCAATATGATCTTCTGGCTCTTTCACTTGATCATCACGTTCAATGCCTAAAAGCTCTAGGTCATGACGAATCTCTGCTAATGGTTTTTCCATCATGGCGCCAGTTCTATGCCAAGATCCAAATGGAACAATCTCCCCACGGCCAATGCCAATGAAAAGATTCTGATATTCATCTTCTAGTGCTTCGCGGTTTGATTCGGTTGCTGCTTGTTGAATCGCAATCCAAGCCTTTTGCATCGCACTCTCAGACGCTTCAATGTCTAGTGTCTTTAGAAAGTCGATCACCTCTTCAGAAGGTGCACTACGAAACAATGCAGAAAGAACCAGATAGATTTCAGTTCTTAGTGTCTGTTCTTGATCTAAATGAGTATCCAAGGCCAACTCCTAGTATTTCAATTGTTTCAATGGGTCTTGAGCCATTGAATCGAACATGTCTACCACACGGCAGTCTTCACACATCGCAATACGGTTGATTGCTGATTCGTCTGAAAAGTGAGAGTGACCGCGTAACTTATTCTGTAGCATGTCAATCATAGACTGTGGTGCGAATGGCTTATGACAACGTAAACATTCCGCTGCTTTCTCTTGATGAATCACAACAGCCTTCTGACGTTCTTCTTTCACCCAATTCATACGAGGAGTCAGAGTAAGAACATTCTCAGGACATGCCTTTTCACACAGACCACATTGAATACAGTCTTGCTCTACAAACTTAAGTGATGGAGAGGCACCATCGGTATGCAGCGCACGTGTTGGACACACAGCCACACAGCTCATACACAAAGTACAATCTTTGCTTTCACACGAAACCGTGCCGTATGGCGCATTCGAAGGGAGCTCTACAATGTTTTCAACAGGAATACGAGATGAAGACATCGCGTCAAGTGCTGTGAATAGACGTTGACGTTTATTGCCTTGAAGATCGCCAAGTGCAAGATCGAACGAATCAACATACAGTGTTGGAGGCCCTTCACGTAGAGATTCCAAATACAGGATATCGATGGTTTCTTTTGGAACACCGATTTGGTCTAGTAACTCTTGAGCGATCCCTACTTCGTTATTCAGAACACGAATGATCGTCTCTGGCATAAAGCGAGAAGCAGCAAACAGAACCTGAGTTGCGCCATTCACTAACGCTGCAAACCAAGTATCAATACCAATAGAAGGCAATTCTTCAACAACGATTGGAATCACGTTATCTGGTAGCGCTTTAAGAGCCATCACGTTGTAAGTTTCATGACGTGAGCTACAGATAAGTACGATTGGGTCCAGACCGCCCGCATGCTCATAGTTAGCTAGCGTACGTTCAATGAATTTTTGGGTATCGTCAGGATTTGGAAGCGCATAGGTAATCGCTTCTGTAGGACAGCTTGTTGCACAAGTCCCAACGCCCTGACATAGGTAAGGGTTAATCTCGATCTTGTGACCTGTCTTGTCTGAGCCTTCACTTGATAGCGCGCCAGCAGGACAAGCATCAACACAACGCTCACAGCCTTTTACGCCACGAGAACTGTGTGCACAAAGGTCAGTGTCTAGACGGAAAAACTTAGGCTTATCAAAAGTACCCATTAGCGTTGGAATCTCTTCCAGTGCTTCCGCCAGTTTTGGATAACCGCGCCCTACTGGGTAATACCCAGGAACAGGTACTTCTTCTGTCATGCAGCTGTTCAGACATAGGTCTAGAACAACATCGAAACAATCGTGATTAATGGCGACTTTCGCTAGGTTGCTTGATGTGCCTTTACTCTCAATCACGACTTCAAACGTGCCGAGGAAACCCGATACTTGAACCGAATTCGCGAAGTACAGTTCTGGGTTTGTGCCCTTTTCGCCGTCTGTTGACAACAAGGTTAAGCTCGTTAATTGAGGTAATTGCGCCGCAGCACTTTCAATGATCGCAGTTGGACCAATAACAAGTGTATTACCGCCGCTTTCGTAGCTAACAGTAGGTGGAATCAGATTTGTTAACTCTACTGTATTTTCAAATGCATACAGTCTTGCTTTAGCGTTATTTGAAGTTGCTTGTTCTAATAATTGTTTAAGCATTGCTCAGTTCCATCTATGGACATGGATAATCTGTTCAACCTTCATTGTAGTAAGCGATAGAGAACTTGCTGAGTAATCCGTTAACAACTAACTCTTTAGCTAGTGTGCCATTCGTTAGACCCTGAACTCGTCTATCTACAAAAAAGTTGATAATGAACGTTATTTAGCAAATTCCATGCCAATTTAATAATTCTTATATATCAGTGCCTTAATGCTTTGTGGCGTTTATTGTACGTATAAAAAAACCGCTTGGGACATTTTGTCGCAAGCGGTTCATTGAGTGTTTAGTCAAAATGTACCTATTATTTGTGTGGTATATTTTGTCCCATCTCTGTCAGGTCAGCTTCGTCTGACATTGTAGCTTTATTATTGGTCACTGTGTTTTTATACAGTCATTTTTCTTCACCCGCAATTTCGTCACTTTCACTGAGTTCTGACTCGGTCTCTTCAGCTTCATTAATAGAGTCATCAACCTCATCAATCAAAGTTTCTTCTTCATTATCAGCGGCTTGTTTAGGTTCGTTTACTGTGTCTTCTTCTGTCTTGTCTTTTACCCAATCGCGAAGAGTTTCTGCAACTCCTTCAGACAGAGACTTCAAATTGCTGTAATCGTCGTCGTAATCATCTAAACCATCACGAACGTTGAACTCTTCTGAGAGGAATAGTTTACGCAATGCCGCTTTTTTTACGCTTTCAGAGGCTTCTGATACCAATAATTGGGCAACAGACAAATCTTCAGTGGCTTCTGGTGCGGGATCTTGAACGTCAGCAACATGAACGTCTTCATTGGTTTCTGAAGCTTCACTCTCTAAAGACTGAGGCGCTGCTGCTTCCATTTCAGACGAAAGCTCAGCAGACGAAAGCTCAGCAGACGAAAGCTCAGCAGGCGAAATCTCAGAAGGTGAAGAATCAGAAGAAGTAAGTTCTGGTGCTTCCAGTGTTTGCTCTACTTCCAAAGGTTCGTCAGTGGATTCATCAAGCTTTCGTTGAGACCAACGGCTAAAGAAGTTAGTTGCCATTTGATCTTCCCGCGCCTTTGCGTTTCTTACGTCTTGTTTCTAATAACTCGCCATGACGACCGATGAACGCTTCCATCCAAGCTTGTACTGGTAATGGAATGTCGTAGGAAAGTACTTGGTTGTCACCGTCCATGTATTGCCCTGCAACGGTTTGTGAGGCAGTAAGTAACTGAATGACGGGCTTAACATCAGAATCGACATTATCCATTACTAAGAAAAGCTTAGGTTGCTGAGAGCTTAGGTTGAATCGATAGTCTGTACGTTCATCTTTATGTAATTGAAGTAAACAAACGTCTGGGGCGTCATCTTCTGGTGATAGTTCAAACCCCGTCAATTCCCATTGAGTGGTTACCCAGATACCTGTTTTGATCTCTTTCTCTATTCTTTGGACACCTATTGGCCAAGCTGCTTCTGTTTTTTCATATTGTTCTTTGAATTCTTTTATCTCAGACATACTTCACCCAATTGATTTTCTTTGGCCTGAATGTGCTTAGGACATTTTGTACTTAGCTCAATCCTATAAGCGCTATAAAGCAATAAACACGCCAATACACGTTAACTTCAATAGCGCATCTACAATGTTCGTCATCAAGTTGTAACTTAACGGTAGTCGATACACGTAAATTCAGACAACTCCACTCGGTGAACTCTCATATTTTGCGCTATTTTAATCTAATGCTTCATGTTTCCATCAATCCCCGTTATTTTGGAATAAGATTTGCTTT
The DNA here is from genome assembly GCF_041466065.1 of Vibrio sp. 10N.239.312.C11. Classification (NCBI taxonomy): domain Bacteria; kingdom Pseudomonadati; phylum Pseudomonadota; class Gammaproteobacteria; order Vibrionales; family Vibrionaceae; genus Vibrio; species Vibrio sp. 10N.239.312.C11. The sequence goes on along the minus strand of NZ_JBFSRZ010000029.1, from coordinate 29,488 downwards.
AAGTATGAGTTAAAGAATCGATGAACAAGATCGGCGTTAGACCCTCTTGTTAACTTCTTATCTCTTAAAATCGCTATCTCATTAAGTAGGACGTGACTGTGGTAAAACCAAACATAATAAAAACTAGTGAAAACCCACTTCAAACAATCGAAGTTGAAGTGTTTGATGAATATGGTGAGAAGCTAACCAAACAGATCGCTTGCGAACGCCCTCTTACCGTCATGTTGAACTGGAAAGAGATCGTAACCCTGATGACGCTCGGCTCACGCCCTGAATCCTTAGTCTTGGGGTATTTGAAGAACCAAAGCTTCCTTTCTAACCCTGAAGCGGTCGAATCTATCATCATCGATTGGGAAACCAGCTCTGCAGCGGTCATTACCAATGAAGATACGAGCCAGCTTGAGCAAGCGCTTAAGAAGAAGACGGTGACCTCTGGCTGTGGTCAGGGCACTATGTTTGGTAACGTGATGAAGCAGTTGGAAGATTACCAAGTGCCTCAGACCAAGATTAAGCAATCTGAAATTTACACGGCTTTAGAAGCACTGACCCATTACAACGACACCTACAAGAAAGCTGGCGCGGTACATGGTTGCGCAGTTTGCAAAGACGACAAGGTTCTATCGTTTGTTGAAGATGTTGGCCGTCACAATGCAGTAGATACGTTGGCTGGTGAGATGTGGCTTAACAAAGAGTCTGGTGAAGATAAGATTTTTTACACTACTGGCCGCCTGACTTCTGAAATGGTCATCAAAGTGGCGCAGATGGGTATTCCTGTTCTGTTATCACGTTCAGGCGTAACGCAAATGGGTTTAGATTTGGCTCAGCAATTTGGTATCACAACCATTGCTCGTGCTAAAGGCCTGCGTTTCCAAGTGTTCACTGGCGCAGAGAAGATTGATTTTGATGTGAAAGGTGAATAATCAGCAGACGGAAAAAAGCGTAAGTTCGATTGGTGATTCACTAACCGCTTCTAATTGTAAAGTTCTGATGTAAAGAGTTAGTGACCCTTTAAGGATAGATACAAGATACAAAAACGCCGTCATACTTTTCAGTATGACGGCGTTTTTAATTTTCGGTTTTCGGTTTATAGCTGATAGCTTAATTTCCAACGCATTGAGTTGAAAACTAAGGCTAACTTAAAGCTTAGCCGCGTGCTTTCAATAATTCTGCGTAAGTACCGCGGAAATCGTTGATTTTGCCATCTTTGATTTCAAGGATACGAGTTGCAAGCGAGTCTACGAATACACGGTCGTGAGATACGAAGAACAATGTGCCTTTGTAGTTCTCAAGAGCCAAGTTAAGCGCTTCGATAGATTCCATATCCATGTGGTTCGTTGGTTCATCCATAAGCAGGATGTTTGGCTTGTGCATCATGATCTTACCAAGAAGCATACGACCTTGTTCACCACCAGAGATAACCTTTACAGATTTCTTAATGTCGTCTTGACCAAATAGCATACGACCTAGGAAACCACGAACAACTTGCTCGTCTTCGCCTTCTTGGCGCCATTGGCTCATCCAATCAAACAAGTTCATGTCTGTTTCGAAATCGTGTGCGTGATCTTGAGCGTAGTAACCGATGTTTGAGTTTTCAGACCACTTGTACTCACCAGTGCGTGGCTCAAGAGCGCCAGCTAGTGTGTTAAGTAGCGTTGTTTTACCCACACCGTTCTCACCGATGATAGCAACACGCTCACCTACTTCGAAAATACCGTCGAACTTGTTGTATAGGTCTTCTTCAAAACCTTGAGATAGGTTTTCAACCACAAGTGCGTTACGGAATAGCTCTTTAGACTGTTCAAAACGGATGAATGGGTTTTGACGGCTAGATGCTTTAACTTCGTCTAGTTGAATCTTATCGATCTGCTTAGCACGAGACGTTGCTTGCTTCGCTTTAGATGCGTTAGCAGAGAAACGAGATACGAACGTTTGAAGTTCAGCAATTTGTGCTTTCTTCTTCGCGTTGTCAGACAGTAGACGCTCACGAGCTTGAGTCGCAGCTGTCATGTACTCATCATAGTTACCTGGGAATAGACGAAGTTCGCCGTAATCAAGGTCAGCCATGTGTGTACAAACAGAGTTTAGGAAGTGACGGTCGTGCGAAATGATGATCATTGTGCAGTTACGTTGGTTTAGCGTATCTTCCAACCACTTGATGGTGTCCATGTCCAGGTTGTTCGTTGGTTCGTCAAGAAGCATGATATGCGGGTCTGCAAACAGTACTTGAGACAATAGAACACGAAGTTTCCAACCTGGTGCTACTTCGCTCATTAGACCGAAGTGCATAGATTCTTCAATACCTACCGCAAGAAGAAGCTCACCCGCTTTCGCTTCTGCCATGTAACCGTCCATTTCAGCGAACTGAACTTCAAGATCAGCTACCTTCATGCCGTCTTCTTCGCTCATTTCAGGCAAAGAGTAAATGCGGTCACGCTCTTGCTTAATAGCCCAAAGCTCTTTGTGACCCATGATAACCGTGTCGATTACCGTGAATTCTTCGTAAGCAAATTGGTCTTGGTTTAGTTTAGCTACGCGCTCGTTTGGATCGTAGCTTACGTTACCAGCACTTGGCTCAAGTTCACCAGATAGGATCTTCATGAACGTCGATTTACCACAGCCATTCGCGCCGATTAAACCGTAGCGGTTGCCTTCGCCGAACTTAACTGAAATATTTTCGAAAAGTGGCTTAGCGCCGAATTGTTGGGTGATATTTGCTGTGGAGATCAATGCCGTTACCTTTTTAATGTGAAAAACGCCGCAACGTTACTTGTTCGGGGCTTTAACTGCAAGTCTTGATTGCAATTACCCGCTATTAAGTGAGTGATAACCCAACCAAATCATAGTTTGAGCTGACTCACACTTTTGATTTTCTATTTATCGACGAAAAGCCGCTGATTTTCAGGGAAAACAAAATATCAAACGGCGCCCTAAAATGGGAGAGATATAACGTCCCAAATCATGCCGACCATTGAATATATCGTATGCTGATCAGTTACAGTAAAACCAACCCGATCAAAGCAGGCACAGACATAGCCAAGACTAGCCTAATCCCTGACAATTTCATGACAAAATCGATCGAAACAGGAATAAAGTACTCGCCCCCGATACGGGGTTGGATTTCACAAAGTAAGATTATCTAACTATAGTAATCCTAACCTCATAATTCTAAGAGACTTTTATGCGTTCACTATCGCGCTTCTTACTCCTCACTTTAGCCATTCTCTCATGGCCTAGTCATGCCAACTTGGAATATGACTTACAATCTCAGCCGCAGGTATCCGATTCTGCTGTTGAGCTCGATGCTCGAATTGATTCGTTACCCGATCCCCTCTTTATGGATCCGTCGGACCGACGCCAAGTCAATATCTTGTTAGCTGAAGTTCTGCGAGTTCAAAAGCAGGAAATCAAAATCTTCGAGCAACAGATAAAAGCTTACAGAGATAACAACGACGTCGATCAATGGTTTGAGGTTCAAACCAGTTACGTCACTTTGAATAGCTTAAACGTCAGTAAACAACATCTTCTAGAACAGACGAACTCTGCGAACAAAGAGCGCTTAACCGGTTTTGGCCCTTATGGTGTTACCCAGTTTAAGCAAGAATGGGAATTAACTAAGCTCAATATTGAGTATCTTGCATACTTCCAAATTCGAAGCTTCAAGGCGTTAGTTAACGATATCTTTATTTCGCCAGTGCCTGTGATTGGTGCGTCGTTAAAAGTGTTGTTCATCTATTTCGGTTTAGTGTGGTGGCTTGCTAACAGCACTCGCTTAATTGAGGTGTTTCGAATTAACTTTCTTGAAGCGAAGACGAATCCTCCTTTTTTGGTTCGTGTCATTTGGTACATCAGCCGCGCTGAAAGTGCGATTGCTTGGCTAATTGCCATCACATTGTCACTGAGAGTGCTTTCTAGTATCCCTAGTCTGCAACATTTGATTTTCCTGGAGATCTTTACGTGGTGGATTCTAGGTGGTTCGATTGCCATCAGCTTTATTTTGGAATTTGCCTACCGTTTGGGTCGTACATCCAATCAAGAAGTGATCGCGTTGCGACTATCGACTATCCGCCGTTACGTGTGGAGCTTCATTGTGGCGGGGGTGATTCTGCAAATATCAAGTATTACGCTAGGCAAAGGCACGATTTATAGTTGGATATATAGCGCCCTGTTTTTCTGGTTTGTATTGGTTACGGTTTCAGTGCTCAGGTTATGGAGAGCGAAGGTCTTCGATACACTTCAACACATCTCTGATCGTCCGGTATGGGTTAATTGGGCGGTAAACCGTAAGGATACGTTCTTACTTAATATATTGGCGACAGCCATTGGTATCGTGTGGCTGAGCGTTTACAGCTTCCAACACCGCATCATGGCCTTGCTATCTAATTACACGCTGTTTAGCCAAGCTTTGGCGTATCTGTTTAGAATCGAAGTGGCTAAGCAGTCAGATCTTGATAAGAATCAGCAAAACTTGGTTCGAATCAAAGGCGATCAAACGTATGAGTACATTCTACCGGGGAATATAGACAGCACGTTAATTGACTATGCCGGTGACGAGGTTAAGCAACTGTCTCGCTACTTGATGTCAGACAGCCCGGCTATCTGTATTGTTTCAGGTGAGCGTGGTGTGGGCGCGACAACGCTGCTTTATACCTTGCTGCACAAAGTATCTAACGCTGAGCCCGTATATGTAAGCTGCCCTTACGCGGGTTACCAAGAGCTCTTAGCGCATTTAGCCGTGAGCATTGGCTTGGAAGAAGAAGCAACTGAAATTCAAATATTAGCGCACCTTCGTAAGAGCAATACCACTTACCTTATCGCGATAGATAACGCTCAACGACTGGTGAAACCAATGGTCGGTGGCCTGTCTGATTTGATTCGTTTGACCAACCTTCTGCGTCGTTCTAAAAAGAACCACCGTGTCGTGATATCGATCGCCAAATCAAGTTGGCGATTTGTGGATAGAGCGCGTGGTGAGCGTCTGCTGTTTGATTTGGTGTGCTTCCTTCCGCGTTGGACAGAGAAACAAGTGGGTGAACTTCTAAATAGCCGTATCAATACGGAGCTTGAGAAGCCGTTGTCTTTTGATGGCTTAGTGGTTCCTAAGCAATGGGACCAAGATGATATGAGTGAAGAAGAACGTGCACGCCAAGGTTTCTATCGAATTTTGTGGCACTACTCTGATGGCAACCCTACCGTTGCGCTGCGTTTCTTCCGACTCTCTTTGAACCGAAATAAAGAGACAGATCAAGCGGTAGTACGTTTATTCCATGTCCCTGAAGCGCAAGAACTAGAGAATATGCCTAAACCTATGTTGGCTGTACTTCGTTCTATTGTACAACTGGAAATCGCTTCTCCAGAAGTGTTGTCTGAATGTACACAGCTGAGCACGGCAGAGATAACGGGGATTCTGCGTTACTTTGAAAGCCGTGGTTATATTGGTTGGCATGAAGAAAAGGCTCGAATTTCCGAGCACTGGTTCCGCCACATTACTAACGTTCTTGATCGTCAACATCTACTGGTGAAGTAAAATGAAGAAGTTATTTATCCTACTATTTGTTGGCTTGGCAAGTGCTGTCAGTTTCCCGACCTTTGCGACGGAAGAGTTAGCTAACGTAGAAAACATCTCTAAGATAGCGAGCTTGGTGCGATGGAGCGGCGTGTTCTTCTCCATGATCGTTATTGCCGCAATGTGGTTGTTGCTTAAGTTCATCAATTCGTTAGTGACCAGTTTTGGTAGTCAGTTCGTGCAATATCGAATGCTGCTACAAAAGCTGCAATCGTTTACTCAGTTCTTTATCTACGTGAGCACCGGTCTTATCGTGTTCATGATGAGCTTTAGAATCAACGACCAAATCTTAGCTTTGATTGGTGGTACGCTCGCCGTGTCGGTCGGCTTTGCGCTTAAAGACTTGGCAGCATCGTTTATCGCCGGCATCACTGTGATGATTGACAGACCGTTTCAGGTTGGTGACCGCGTCACGTTCGAAGGCAACTACGGCGACATCATCACCATTGGTTTACGTTCGGTACGAATGAGAACCCTGAACGATGACATCATTACTATTCCGAACAACAAGTTCTTAAATGAAGTGACCACCAGTGGTAACTATGGCTCATTGGACATGCAAGTGGTGATTCCGTTTTACGTCGGTATGAATGAAGACATCACCCTAGCCCGCGACCTGATTCAAGAAGCCGCGTCTTCAAGTCGTTACATACACTTGCCAAAGCCTGTAACGGTTCTGGTTAAACAGACGATTACCGACAACTACCTAGCGATACAGTTGACGTGTAAGGCTTATGTGGTGGACACCGCGTATGAGAAATTGTTTGAAACCGACATTACCCTGCGTGTGATGAAAGAGTTTAAGAAGCACAACATCAACCCACCGAAGATTTCAGTGGCAGCGCATTAGGCTTTTCATATTTTAGACGCTTGTAATTGTTCGACATGGCTTGTAATTGTTTGAAATAACGGGCCATAAATAAAAACACCTCCGAACTTATCTTAAGTGCGGAGGTGTTTTTCTATTCGCGTTATGAACGACTAAAGGTTAGACACTAATAACTGCGGTGTGGCTTTTTGCTGAAGATAGATACTAAAGCGACTTCCTTTACCTACTTCGGATTCAACTCGTATTTCGCCGCCAGTTTGGCTCAAAATACTTTGAGAAACGGACAAACCTAAGCCTGTGCCGTCTCTTTTGGTGGTATAGAAAGGCGAGAATATACGTTTCAGTTGTTCTTCCTTAATACCACAGCCTTCATCTTCAACATGAACAATAGCCCCATGAGATACTCCATTTTCAACCCAATCTTCACTCGAGATAGTCAATGTGCCCTGTCCGTCCATCGCGTGAATCGCGTTCATTTGCAGGTTTACTAGAATTTGCAGCAATTGGTTTCGGTTCACTTCGACTGAGGTTTTAGCATTCAATTGCGAGACATACACAATGCCTTTCTTTTTTGCGCCTGTTTTTACGAGCGTAATACTTTCATCGACAATTGGATTGATATGTTGCCAAGTGATTTCGTCTTGTACACCACCGTGTCGGCTGTATTGAAGTAAGCTTCGTGTGATGTTTCGGATTCGGTCGATCTGCTCCATGATCGCGTGGACTTCTTCGTCTACACGAGCCACTTCGTCACCTAGTTCAAACTTCATTAGCTCAACGTTGCCTAGAATTACTGCTGTCGGGTTGTTGATTTCATGGGCAATACCAGCGGTTAACTCACCTAACGCGGCTAATTTTTCGTTGACCACCAGCTTATCTCTAGCTTGGTTGAGAAGCTGGATGTGCAGTTCGAGTTCTTCCGTTTTCTCTTTTAAACTGGCGGTACGAGAATGAACCTTACATTCGAGTTCAGACGCAGCTTGTTGAATCTCTTGATTACGCTCGTGGAGCAAATCTAACATTTTGTCGAACTGTTTCGCAAGCAACGTAAGTTCGTGTTGATCATCCAAACCCAACGTACCGATTCGCTTGTCTTGGCCCATTTGGACGAGTTTTACAACTTTATGGATGCGTTCAATTGGGTTGAAAAGATCGCGTGCACCACGGTGTACGATCAAACCGGAAGCTAACAGCAGTAATATGATGGTGATGCTGATTTCACCAAGGTTAGTCAGATACGTCTCTACGAGTGGCCAGATTAGATAGCCGGTATAAAGCATGCCAATAACGTTATCAAACTGGTCGTGGATTGGTTGATAAGCGGTGATGTACCAAGCGTCGTAAACATATGCTCGGTCTAACCACTTTTGCCCTTGATTCAATACTTTTGAATGAACCTCATGAGAAACGCGAGTACCAATTGCGCGCCCTGCACTGTCTTCACTGCTCAATGGCACATTGGTGCTGACACGCAGATCATCAAGGAATACGGTAACCGTGCCAATGCGGCGATTAAAACCATCACGTTGTGGATAGATCAAGTTGCTGATCTGATCAACTAACTGTGTGCTGTTGTTAAGTAGGATCCCGCCATCAAGAAAACCAATAACGTGATCATTCTTGTCTCGAATTGACACAACAGTGCGGCTAACTAAACCTCGAGTTTCAACGTTTTGATTATTGAGCATTGGGACTTCGGCTTGCCTTGCAAGGTTTTGGTCTAAATCGTTGAGTTCATTTTGGCTCAATACACTAAAGAACGATTCTTTGCGTGTCAGGTCGAGGTATTCACGCTTTTTCCCCATGATCTCAACACTTCTCCAGCGCAAAAAGTCGAGCTCGTAGCGAGATTTGTTTTCAGAAACCCAACGTGTGAGCTCTTCTTTCGAAATATCACTCGTGAGTTTGATTCGGAAGTTGTAAGACTCAGCAAATGCTTGAACGTTATAGGCTTGTTGGTTCTGAATTAGATGGATACTGTTGTCAGCAACATCCAAACGCTCATCGACATCAATCAGAGCACCCTGCCACGTGTAATGTACTGACCAATACAGTGTTATAGCGACAAGCGCACATAAGGTAAGAATGATGGGAGCGGATGTTAGAAATAGCAGGCGATAACGCACCATGGTTTTGAACCGGAACGTCCACTTTGACCACCAATGACGTCTAATCGGCATATTCAGAGCCTTCTGTGTTCCAATCTTTATATTTACGCTCTAGCGTTTTCCGTGCAACGCCGAGGTCTCTTGCAGCTGCGGATTTATTACCATCATGAAAACTCACCAGTTGCTCGATATGAGATTTTTCTACTTCTTTGAGTGTCCAAGTGTTGGGGTAACCTTCTGCAGCGTCTACGTTATTCAAGTTTGGTATTTCCGCTCCATGTGACACCGTCACTGAAATGCTGGTGGGCGCAGGATCGCCATTAATTTCGCGCCAATAGTGCGCTGGTGGCTTGTCTAAAAGAATGCATCTTTCGACTAAGTTTTTAAGTTCGCGAATATTGCCCGGCCATTCGTATTCATTCATTGCCAAGATATCTTCATGTGCCCAGTTTGGAACCGGCATACCCAGTTCACTAGATAAATGACGAGTGAAGTATGGAACAAGCTCTATCAGATCAGACGGTCGTTCTCTCAATGGCACAACATCAATCTTAAGTACATTGAGTCGGTAGAACAGATCGCGACGGAAGTGGCCTTTATCGACCTCTTCTTGAAGGTTTCGGTTTGTTGCTGCGACGACACGTACATCGACAGCGATCTCTTTCTCACTGCCAACTGGACGAATAGTACGTTGCTCTAACACACGTAACAGCGCTGCTTGCATTGGCAGTGGCATTTCACCGATCTCATCAAGGAACAAGGTGCCACCACTTGCGACTCTGAACAGACCTTCACGGTTTTTCTTCGCGCCGGTAAATGCGCCAGAGGTATGCCCGAATAGCTCACTTTCCAGAAGTTCAGGCGCAATCGCTCCACAGTTGATTGGCACGAATGGCCCTGTTCGTTTGCTAGCTTCATGTACACCACGAGCAACTAACTCTTTACCCGTACCTGACTCACCTTCTATAAGAACTGATGCTCTCGACGGTGCAAATTGACTGATCAGCAATTTAAGCTGTTTAGTCTTGTCTGAATTGCCGATTAATTCGGTCTTGATATGACGGCTAACATCGCGCTTCAACGCGTACTGCATTCTTTGGTCAAGGCGCTTATCCATACAACGTAGTACAGCTTGTATCATTTGTTCTAAGTTGAAAGGTTTAAGAATGAAGTCTGAAGCGCCAAGCTTAAGCGCAGATATTGTCATCTCTAGATCAGCATAGCCAGTCATGAAAATAACATCGGCACGTTTGTCGTTGTCGTTAAAAGCCTCTTCCCACTCAATGCCAGAGCGTCCTGGCAGGTTGATATCAAGAACAATGAGATCAAAATGTTCGCTCGAACGCAGTATTTCAGCTTCTTCAACAGACCCTGCACTCGATACCTTGCCAAAGAACTTACCCAGGGCCTTCTTTAGAATAGCCTGCATCCCGACTTCATCGTCCACGACCAAGACGGAAAACGCTTGATATTGAGTCAATGTGTTTGGGTTGAGGTTCGATGCAGGTGAACTAGGTAAAGACATAATGATTAGCCGATGGGGAAAGTTGGGACAGAGTGTACCAATTAACCTTTTGTGCGACAGGGACAATGTGCGACATTTTGTCCTAGCTCATATTTTAATGCATTTTGTTAGCCTAAATGACGCAGTTTTGTTCGATATAACAGCAATTTAATGAAATTTGATGCACTATTTATTGGCATTAAGCTTGCTTAGTAGGTGTAGATTCCTAATTACAACAATTAGCGTCTTATGCACATGCCCTTCTTTGAGCCCTTTAAAAATAGAGGCATGTCATTCATTTATAACAGAATGGACATAATAATAATGAAAGCAATTCCCCTAACTATTGCAGCTCTATCTATCGTCAGTTACACGGCTAGCAGCGCGGAAGACACCACTCATATCAAATTGGCGACAACCACAAGTACCTACCACTCAGGCTTACTGGACTACCTATTGCCTGAGTTCGAAAAGGATTCTGGTATTAAGGTTGATGTTCTCGCTGCGGGTACGGGTAAATCACTTCGCATGGGTGAAAACGGTGATGTTGATTTGGTAATGACTCACGCACCAAAAGCTGAAGCGAACTTCGTTAAAAAAGGTTACGGCGTCTTACCTCGTAAGCTGATGTACAACGATTTTGTTATCGTTGGCCCACAAAGCGACCCTGCGAAGATTGAATCTCAAAAAGCAGTAGCTGATGTGTTCAAAGCAATCGCGAACAACAACGTGACGTTTGTTTCTCGTGGGGACGACTCTGGTACTCATAAGAAAGAGATGGGTATTTGGGCACAAACTAAGATGGAGCCAAACTTTGGCGGCTATCGCAGCGTTGGTCAAGGAATGGGCCCAACTCTGAACATGGCGTCTGAAATGCAAGGCTACACCATGACAGACCGTGGTACTTGGTTGGCTTACCAAAACAAACTTGACCTTAAAGTGTTGTTCCAAGGCGACAAGAACCTATTTAACCCTTACCAAGTGATTATTGTTAACCCAGAACGCTACCCAAGCATCAATTACCAAGCAGCGAAAGTATTCAGTGATTGGTTGGTTAACCCTAAAGGCCAGAAACTGATCAACGACTTTAAACTGCACGGCAAACAGCTGTTTGTTGCAAACGCAGAATAGTTGGTTGCAAGCGCAGAATAGCTTGTTGTAAGAAATGAGTCGTGGGTTGTGAGTAAAGCGTAGCGTTGAAGGTTTAACCCTAACCAACTAGCGCTACGCTTAACTAAACAGTCAACGAGACCACCTAAATAATCACGTTTAAAAACCGTCTTGCTTTAAAGGCATTCACGCTTAGAAACAATCGCTGACCAATACAGGCTCAAATAGTTTGTGTCAGCTATGATTAACATCAGACACTACCGATAAAAGCCTATTATCGATTCAAACGAGATACTTCATGACCTTATGGCAAACAACGATTGATGCAATGAATCTACTGGTGAGTTTTGACCACGAATTGTGGCAAATCGTCGCGGTATCCTTCAGTGTATCTTTGTCCGCCATCTCATTAGTGATTGTTCCTGCAATCCTTATGGCTTTCTTACTGGCTTACACCGAATTCCCCGGTAAATGGGCTCTGCTTTCGGTGATCAACACCTTACAAGCGATACCGACCGTGGTAATTGGCTTGTTGATGTACATGATGCTCTCTCGTTCTGGTCCTTTAGGTGACTGGCAATTACTGTTCACGCAAAAGGCGATGATTCTAGGTCAGATGCTGATCTGTTTCCCTATCCTAGTTGCGATGATGCATGGCGCTCTGCAGGCCAGTGACCGCCGAGCAGTAGAAACAGCGCGCACTCTTGGCGTACCAACAACACGAGTCGCGTGTACCTTGATTTGGGAAACTCGTTTCCCTCTATTGGCTGCAACCATTGCTGCCTTCTCTCGTATCGTCACAGAAGTAGGTTGTTCAATGATGGTGGGTGGCAACATTATGGGGATGACAAGAAACATCCCAACAGCTATCGCCATGGAAAGCCACAAAGGCGCATTCGCTCAAGGCGTCGCCCTCGGTATGGTGTTATTAGCATTGGCATTAGCCCTTAACTTTTTCCTTTCCAGTGTGAGAGGAAAAGGCTATTTAAGAACTTAGGAACGCTGTCATGAGTATAAAAATAACAACGCAGCAAATTTCAATGCGCTACAAAGAGCGTGTTTTGTTCCACATCCCCGAATTGTCGATCGGCCCCAACGATGCCATTTATCTCAAAGGGGACAATGGCGTTGGCAAAACGACCCTACTTAAAATCTTATCAGGATTGATCAAGCCGAGCTCTGGCCGTATTCAGTCTCCGACACAAAGCTGGCAACATAGCCTGTTTCCTCGGTTAAAATTTAAAGACATCATCTATCTCCACCAAACTCCTTACCTTTTTGATGGCTCGGTGTACCAAAATGTCGCTTATGGCATTCGCTTTAATAAAGAGAGTCAAAAAGATAAGCGAGCTCAAATAATTAATGCATTAAGAATGGTAGGTTTAGAAACCTTGGCAGATGAGCACATTTCTGTGTTGTCTGGTGGTGAGCGCCAACGCGTGGCAATGGCCCGTGCTTGGATTCTTAAGCCTTCAATCTTGCTTATGGATGAACCAAGTGCTTCTTTAGACAAAGAATCTATTGAAAGATTGGTGATTATGGCCGAAGATCTTCTTCAGAGAGGCGCGAGTTTGGTCATCACTAGCCACCAAACTAACGCGTTAACCGATTTATGTAAGAAGCAGTGGTGGATCAAGGACAACACTTTGACTGAATCACCGCTTCTGCAAGTTATTAAAAAGAACAAAGCACAAGAGAATATTTATGCTGCTTCCAACGCAAACTAGTTGGGTTATTTTGGCTGGCGGACAAGCCAGCCGCATGGGCGGAAAAGATAAAGGACTCGTTGAGCTCAACGGTTCTCCGCTCATTCAATACGTTATTAACAAGCTGTCACAACAAGATGTCAGCATTACCATCAATGCCAACCGTAACTTAGACAGTTACCAAGCATTTGCACCGGTTGTTTCCGATTCTTTCCCTGACTATCCAGGCCCATTGGGCGGCATTCATGCTGGCCTTAAAAACGCGAGCACAGATTGGGTCGGCTTTGTCCCTTGCGACAGCCCACAGATTAGTGATGACCTTGTTGAACGTTTTTGTGCAGCAGTAAAAGAAGACAGCGACATTCTTGTCGCGCATGATGGCGAATTTAAGCAACCAGTATTCACCCTATTCCACAAACGTGTTCTACCAAAGTTAGAAGCGTTTTTGGAACGTGGTGATCGTAAAATTATCTTGCTGTACAAAGAGTGTGTCACGGAATACGTTGATTTTAGCGATTCTCCTAACTGCTTTGTTAATCTCAACACGCCAGAAGAACTCACCCAATTCGGAACGCTTCAATAATGAAAGATTCTAAACAACGCCCTAACCTTCCTCTATTGGGGTTTGCTGCTTACAGTGGCACAGGCAAAACAACCGTATTAGAAGCTCTGCTTCCTTTATTGACAGAGTCGGGTTTAAAAGTTGGTGTGCTAAAACATGCTCACCACGATTTTGATGTCGATAAGCCGGGCAAAGACAGCTACCGTTTACGCAAAGCGGGCGCAAATCAAATGCTGATAGCTTCGCGTAACCGTCATGTGATGATGACTGAGACTCCAGAAGCAGAAGCCGATTTTGATTACCTGTTGACTCGTTTTGATACCAACACACTTGATCTGATTTTGGTTGAAGGCTGTAAGAACATTGCTTTCCCTAAAATCGAGCTCCACCGTGATGAAGTGGGTAAACCTTGGTTGTACCAAAACGATGACAACATCATTGCTATTGCTGCTGATAGCCACGTTGAATCTGACTTACCTCAAATGTCGATCAACGACTTAGAAGCGATTCGTGATTTCATCATCGATTACGCGCAGTCCTTTGACCTTTCCTCTACAAAAGGCAAAGCAGCGTCATGCTCATCTTCAAAAGACGCAGCGCCCGCGGTGTGTTGTGATTCGTTCTCTCCAGCAGGTTTAACCGTAACTCAGGGCCAACAAAAGATTGTTGATAGCATTGACGCGCTTGATCTCACAGAGAGTGTTGAATTACTGCAAGGCTACGGTCGTGTGTTGGCTGAAGATGTGATCTCGCCAATCAACGTCCCACAGAATACTAATTCTGCAATGGATGGCTACGCGATTCGTAGTGAAGATCTTGAATTGGATAGCTACAACATTGTTGCTGAAGTTATGGCTGGTCACAGCTACGACAAAACCGTTCAACAAGGTGAAGCTGTTAAGATCATGACGGGTGCACCAATGCCAGATGGCGTTGATGTTGTTGTGATGCGTGAGCAAGCCGTGCAAGATGGCGATAAAGTTAGCTTCCCAGATGCGAAAATCTCCGTTGGACAAAATGTCCGTATGGCCGGTGAAGATTTAGAAATTGGCCAACCTGTCTTTACACGTGGCACACGCATCGAAGCACCAGAAATGGGTATGATGGCGTCGTTAGGTTTCGGTACCTGCCCTGTTCTGCGTAAAGTGAAGGTGGGTGTGTTCTCAACGGGTGATGAAGTTCAGGCTCCGGGCGTTGAGCAAAAGCCAAACTCTATCTACGACTCGAACCGTTTCACTATCATCGGCATGCTTCAAAAGCTAGGTTGCGACATCGTTGATTACGGCATTATCGAAGATGACGAACAAAAGATGATGGATGTACTTCATGCTGCGTCGTTAGAGACCGATATGGTTCTGACTTCTGGTGGCGTGTCTGTTGGTGATGCTGACTACATCAAACTCGCGTTAGATAAGTTGGGTGAGATTAACTTCTGGCGTATCAACATGCGTCCAGGTCGCCCTCTTGCTTACGGCAAAATTGAAGACAAACCTTTCTTCGGTTTACCTGGCAACCCAGTAGCCGTGATGGTGTCGTTCATTAACTTTGTAGAACCTGCAATCCGCAAGCTACAAGGTCAAACTAACTGGACACCAGTGAAAGCGAACGCGATAGCGACTGAGCAATTACGTTCTCGTCAAGGTCGTACTGAGTTCAGCCGTGGCGTGTTCTCAATGAACGAATCAGGCGTGCTTGAAGTAAAAACAACCGGTAAGCAAGGTTCAGGTATTCTACGTTCAATGAGCGAAGCAAACTGTCTAATCGAGATTTCACCAGCGGTAGACACTGTAAAAGCCGGTGAAACGGTGACGATCATTCCTTTGCAAGGTCGTGTGTAAATAAACAAGATTGTTAGCTTTAAGCTAGCGAATTCAGAGTAATACATACTCTAAATAGATGAAGCCCCTGATATTGGATATCAGGGGCTTTCTTTTTATGGGGGGTTGTATACAGAGTTGAACTAAACAAGCTCGACTTTAAGTAATCTGCAATCGACCAAATTATAGTTGTTACGGCCATTTTCTTTGATTTGATAGAGCTGTTTGTCTGCAATATCACAAATCATTTTAAAGTTTCGATCCACATTGTCACTGGCTAAGTCGACGTTAACCCCACCAATAGAGAGTGTTAATTGTTCCGCATAGAGAGCTTTAGGGTTTGCTAATTTGACTTCATTTAACATCTTTCGCAGAGTGACAACCTTATTTTCAATATCACTACTACTCTGTCCGAAGCAAATCGCCATGAACTCATCACCGCCATATCTGAAAAGGTAGTCATTCTTGGTTGTGAATGTTTTTTTAAGTAAGCGACTGATAATACGAAGCGCTTCGTCGCCCTCTAAATGCCCATGAAAATCGTTATAAGCTTTATACTCGTCAACATCGATCATAAGGACCGCTAGAGATTGTTTTTGGTAGTAAGCGTTATGTATTAAGACTGGCGTGATGTTATCTAATTGATATCTATTAGCTAGACCTGTTAGTGGGTCAGTAGTACTCAAGATTTCGAGTGTTTGATTCGCACTTTCTAAACGCTGTCGTTGCTTTTGATTTTCTAGCGACACGGCAATAAAGCTAGCTAAATGTTCTATAAGCTGACAGTGGTGTTCCTGATATTGGTTTGGTAGATGATGCTGAACTGACAGAAAGCCGATTAATTTTTCATTAAGAATGATTGGCGTTAGAATCATTGAGTTAGTATCAAGCTCGCCACGAAACGTAACGAAATTATCGTCTTGTGTGGTTTTACCGATATAGGGTTCTAGAGCCGCATCTGTCGCGCTATTAAAATGAACGGTAGCTCGCTTGCGAATCACATACGTACCAATGGTTTGGTTCTCTTGGCAAACTACTTTTAGGTTCGGTATTAATCCTTGAGTATCAACAAAATAGCGGTAGTCGAGTATGTCTGATTTATCGTCATACATAGCAATCCCAAACTCAGATGTTGGTAGAATCATATTTATCTTATGGAGTATCTCAGGCAGTACGCTTTCTAAATCTGCAGCGGTTGCTATGAATTGACCAATATCAGTGAGCGCACCCATATATTTTTGCATTTGAGTCAGAACGTCATTTTTCTTCTTACTCTGAATGGTACCTACCCCTTCTAGAATACGTTCGCTCTGTTCGCGCTCATAACTTCTCATGTGTTTTTCTAAAAGATCCACATGCTGAGTTTGAAGTGCCGCTAAACCAGACCAATCCTCTTCATCTCGAAAGAGCTTCGCCTTAGTTTGGGCATAGATAGCATAAGAACGGTAACTACTCTTTAGATCAAAATTCTGTTCGAGAAAAGCGCACCCTACTTTTGCTTGTTCTCGCTCTCCAATGCCTTCTAAGAATTGAAACCAGTAAACCAAATTTTCTTTTCGATTATGCTCATCTCTCGATTTTTTGAAGTGCTCTTCTGCCTGATAAAATGCATCTAATACATCACTATCATCGAAGCCTCCCCACAAGAGCATGGTTTGCCCTAGGTAACTATGACAAAGAGCTATCGTCCTGTTACTAGAAAGCGAGGTGCCTATTCTTTTCGCTTCCATAATGGCGCTAACCGCTTGCTCAAACTCATTTGTATGTGCACAGCTATAGGCTAGGTTTAAATGGCTGACAGCACAATCTAACAGGCGATTCGCATTTTGAGATGAAATAATGGCTTTACGAGCATATTGCTTCGCTTGTTCGTATTTTTCTAAGCTTAAGTGCAAGTCACTTAGATTACAGAATATAAGTGACTTAAAATTGTCATCAACTAGGTGTAAGTTTTCTAGTGTCTCTGAGTAACAAGCATACGCTGATTGATAATCACCACGAATGTTATGGGTAGACGCAAGTAACCCGATGACAAATACATATAGTTGAATTTCTTCAGGAGCAATGACGTTTAGGCAGGCTTTATAATGCTCAGCAGCGTCAGAAAGGTTATCGTGGCGATAGCTTGTGAAACCTTTAAGGAAAAGCGCGATTGAATCCGGGATCGGTTGATTATTAGCTTCGCATAGACTCGTTATTCTGTCTTCGACTTCTTTTAATCCTTTGATTCCAGGGTAGTTCTGGATTCGCGTTATAATTCCCATGATCTTTGGGTAAAGCGTATTGCTCATAAGTTCCGTTTAAGTCAGCCAGATTAAAAAATAACGAATAGTATACCACAAAATGCTTATTACACATTCCATTCATGAGGCTAATAAGTGGTAATTTCCTATCATTATCTTGAGTGGCGTACTGTTTTTATGTAGAGTGCGCGCAAAGTAATAATTATATTGGAGAGCACCATGGCTCGTACCATTCTGTACACTTATAAAGATGAAGACAAAGAGTTATTGTTTTCGAAACAAGAACACCGCACGATCCAAGAAGCTGTAGCTGCAGCTGAAGGTATCGACATCACAGAGTATCTAAAAACTGAGCAGCAGCTTGAGTTCATTTCTGATACTAAAGCGGTTCGTAACTACCAAGACAACTATTTCCGTAAGCTTGGTTTTACTAAGCTTACATTGAAGCAAAAAGACAACCTTGGTGTTGGTAAAAAGAAGAAGTAAGCCCTCTGGCTCTTTTTCTTGATATGTAGCTTCTAGCTTTTCGTTTGTAATTAGAGCTAAGAGCTGAAGAAACGAAAACACTGAACAATAAAAAATGCCGCAACCTCTTTCGAGATTGCGGCATTTTTATTTGTTCTTTTTAACTATCTAACCTTAGCTAGCTTAACGGTAAGTAACGATTACTTAATGTTAAGGAATGCAGCGCCACGAACACCGCCTGAATCACCGTGTTTCGCTTTGATGATTTTCGGACACTTCGCTACAGACAGTAGGTATTTAGGGATACGCTTTGGCATCTCTTCGTAGATAAGTTCGAAGTTTGAAAGTCCGCCACCCAGTGCAACAACGTGTGGGTCAAGACCCGTAAACAGGTTTGCAAAACAGATAGCCAATAGCTCCATAAAGCGATCTACGTGCTCAGCGGCTTTTGATTCGCCTTCGTTGTATGCTTGAATGATCTCGATCGCTTTCTTCTTCTCACCGAAGTAGTGCTCGTAAATCAGTTCGAAGCCGCGACCCGATAAGTAACTGTCTAAACAACCTTTCTTACCACAACCACAACCCAGTAGCGGTGCGTTGTCGCCAAGGTGGAACCAAGCATCTAGAGGAAGGCGCATATGACCTAATTCACCAGCAACGTGGTTACGACCAGAGAACACTTTACCTTCATAAACTAAACCGCCACCGAAGCCTGTACCTAGAATTAGGCCTGCTACTGATGGTTCGTCTTTAAGTTCATCATCCCACGCTTCTGAAAGCGCAAAACAGTTTGCATCATTTTCAATTTTGACACTACGACCAATAAGCGCTTCTAGGTCTTTGCGTAGTGGTTTCCCCGTTGAAGCTGGTACGTTAACAACCAGCATTGTGCCGTCGTCAGCATCTTCCATTCCAGGAAGACCAAGACCAATGTTGCCTTCGCAAGAAAATTCGTTGTCGTACTTCTTTACCAAACCAGCAATTGTATCAAGTAGCAGTTGATAATCTTCAGTGGGCGTTGGTACGCGTTCTGTCGCTACTCGCTCAAGTTTTTCATTGAATGCACCAAACTCAATCTTTGTGCCGCCAACATCGAAGCCGTAATACATGAAATCTCTCCAATTTTTCCCTAAATTCGGGCAAATAAATTTTTGTAAATAAACAACTAAAGAGCATTATCCATAACACTCCCCCTACAAACCGTGATAGATGACAAACTTATCCCGTGTTTGAGTTTGTTTGAACAACAAGTCAGCACAAAGCGGTTAAAGGTTAGAGTGACTTCTCACTTTTAGTATGATCTATGAAAGCATTCAGGCTCGGTTTGGTTGGATCTGACTTATAACGTGTCTTACTTAACATGTAACTTTCCCGAAATGTCTCAAACCATAGCTGTAAAGTCTTGGCACCCTGCTCTTCACCAGCCTGTTTCAAAACCAAGCTCGCCACTTCTGCTGTCGAAAGATGTTGTTCGTTGTCTGACTTTCGCATCATGTATTGAGAAACTGACTCAGGCTCAATCGATAACACAGGTAAATCTTGCAGATATTCTGAGCGACGAAAAATTCGACGGGCCTCGCGCCAGCTACCATCAATAAAGATCAGCAATAGTGTCTTATTCGAATCCCGCATTTCGCCCAGATCCGTAACCACGCGCGTTTTGTCGTCGGTATAGTCTTCGGGGAACACGATCACAGGTTGGTATTTGTCGTCTTTTAGAACATCCAACATCTCTTGATTTGGCTCAGTACGATGCCAAAGGTAGGCGTAACTGTCTTTTACCGTATCAACAATCAAACGACCGGTGTTACTTGGTTTTAAGATTTCGTTGTCTGACAAGATCAACATAGTCGCGACGTTCGTATCAATGTTAGGTTGATGCTCGCAGATACAGCTGTCTTGTTTTATTTTACAGAACTCACATCGCACTACTTTACACCCGCGCGCATTAAACGGCTTAGTAGCAATGGATAAACGGTGTTGATATAAACGGTGAAAAGCGTGGATTCTCATGGACAATAACGATAAATCTAGAAAAGTGGCACGATTGTACTTACAGTGACCCTAGAATGATAGAAGGAATTCCCATGCAAGACCCATCCCTGCTTCGCCTTGTTTGTTTTATTGTCGTTTTTGGATCATGTGCGCTTTGGGAGTACCGCTTTCCACGTAAAACGCTGACTCAGAGTAAATGGTTTCGTTGGGGAAACAACTTTGCGTTGGTTGCTTTAAACAGTTTTCTATTAGCCACTCTAATTCCAATCGCAGCATTTCAAGCGGCGGTTATCGCACAAGAAAACCAATGGGGTCTGTTCAATACCCTGTTACTTCCTAAAGAACTCACCATTCTGTTCTGTGTCTTACTGTTAGATTGCGCTATTTACTTGCAGCACTTGGTGTTTCACCGTGTTTCATGGCTATGGAAGTTACACCGAGTTCATCATGCGGATCTAGATATTGATGTCACAACCGGAACTCGCTTTCATCCAATTGAGATGATTCTTTCAATGCTGATTAAAGTGAGTTTAGTGATCGCGCTTGGTGTACCTGTCATCGCTGTTGTCATTTTTGAAATTGTTCTTAACGCCAGTGCGATGTTTAACCACAGCAATGCGCGTCTGCCACTGTGGATTGATAAGCGATTGAGAAAAGTGATTGTGACACCAGACATGCACCGTGTTCATCACTCGATCATTGTTAAGGAAACGCACTCAAACTTTGGTTTTTTCTTATCGGTGTGGGACATTTGGTTCAAAACCTATCGCGCTCAACCTAAGCTTGGCCATGATAACGTTCAGATTGGCGTTCCAGAGATTCAAGATGGTAAAGAGCAACGGTTAGACTTAATGCTACGTCAGCCATTTGCACGATTCCCGACAACGAAAGACTAGGTTCGAATTCAGTTGAGTCTCAAGTTTAAACTGAGGTCAAACCTATCTTAATAACAAACCTGTCTCCATAACAAACCAAGCTTAATACCAAAGCAAGTCGCCCTTAAATTCTTATGAGAACTTAAGGGCGTTTCTGTATCAATAGGAATTTAAGCGTAGCTAGTGCTTCAACTATTATGCTGTCAGGCTTAACTCAGCAAGCTCGTTTATTTCAGTACGTATTTATGAAGCATGGCTTGTTGGTGTCCTGCTATCTCGGCGACTTGTTCTGAGCTTTCAATCATAGACTCTAACTGCAACTTGGTATCTTCACCCTGCTCCGATACACGGGTGATTGAATGTGTAACATCAACAGTGGCTCGGGCTTGTTGTTCTGTCGCCACCATGATTTGTTCAACACGTCCTTTAATCTGGCTAACCGCTACCTCGATTTTTTCAAACGCTTGTTTCACATCTCCACTGGTTTCCAGTGCATTCGCCATTTCGTTTCTCGACTCTGTTACAGACGCCCGTGAGCGATCAGCTGCTGCTACCAATTCATTCATCATATTTCGAATATTAGTGGTTTGCTGGGAAGTATCGCTGGCTAGTTTTCTTACTTCATCGGCGACCACTGCAAAGCCTCGGCCTTGATCTCCTGCTCGAGCTGCTTCTATTGCTGCATTCAATGCGAGTAAGTTAGTGTTGTCAGCAATGCCGCTGATCATGTCGACCATTTCGCGAATCTGTTTAACACGCCCGTCTAAGTCGGCCATCGATTCTTCATTCATGCTTAGAGAGTGTTCTAGTGCATGCAGTCGCTGCTGGTTAAGTCCAACAACTTGACTCCCTGTTACTGACTCACTTTCAGCAAGCTGGGCGTCATCATTCGAGGCGTTAGAAATACGTGCAATTTCACCAATAGATGCTTCAAGCTCTGTAATGGTGGTAATCATGTTCTGAAGCGATTCATTTTGCTCGTGTAAGCTTGAGTTAGTTTGCTCTGCGGCATCGTGACTGACTTCCGCTGTTTGATAAAGCGTTTCACAGTTTCGTGTTACCAAACGCACCGAATCAGCGGTTGAGTTGACAACAGAATTAAGTTTTGATGCGATAACTTGCAATTCCAATGGGCCAACTAATTGACTCTGTTTTGAAAAATCGTGTTCCGCGAGTAAGCTCATTTGTTGAGTAATGTTTCTGAGTCCTTTGTTCACCCAGCGACGTAATACCAACCATGAAATAGAAATGATGGCCGTTATCACTAATCCACTAATAAATAGTACTTTGTCTATCGTCGCAATTGTCTGATTGACCACAAACTCGCTTTCATCAATTAAAATGGAAGCGGTGTTCGATAGTTGATTTAAGGTCCCTATCACGGTGTTGGCCAGATGGATGACTTTTTCTAAGTCGGCTTCTTGTTGCTCAACAAGTTCTAGCTTTTGCAGGATTTGTCTTAATACACCGTTACCTGAAAAGCCAGATTTAACCATCTCATAAGGCGCAGTTAAGCTTGCGAACTCTACGATGTCTGGATGCCATTCCGAAAAGTCATCATACGCTAGGTTAATGCCTGCAATTCGATTTCGAAGCTCTCTGTATTCGTCTTGCGCTTTTTCTAAGTCTGATTGCATCATCAACATTAGGAAGGTGTTCGCCATTGCAGAAGCACTCGCTGTAAATCGGTTAGCCGCATCGGAAGCCTCTGGGTTGTTCTGAACAAGGAAAGAACTGATACGGTTCATTTCAGGTCCGATGGAACTCACACCATAGCGAAACTCAGTGACTTGGCCATTGATGAGGTTTTGCTTATTCTGAATTTCAATTTGAGACGACAACACTTGGCTAGTCATCAATTGTAAGGTCGCCATGTTCTCGGTTAAGTTTTGTTTTTGTTCAACGGAAATCGCGTCAGGAAAAGATTGGGATATGAAGAGGAGTTCTTCTAGCGTTTGGTTACTTTCGGCAACTAACACGTCGATCGAGTTGCCTGTTGTGCTAAGCGTATTTAGGTCGGTTGATTGGGTGCTATAAGTAAGAAGTTTTACCTGCTCCAACACGCTTTGTGTTAATTCGGCGTTGTTTAATGCAAGAGGTAATGCTTGTTCCGAAAGTGCTTCAAAATGGCCCCCGACCCGAACGACGCCTCGGAGACTGACCAAAGATAAAAAGATGACGAGTAAAAGAATGGAAATAAATACAGCGGTGACAGTTTGAATGAGCGAGAATGTATAACGTGAAGGTTTTATTGATAAATTTGTGTCGGGCATGTGAAATCCAGTTTGACTACGAAAAAAGATATCCTTAAGTTAGTTCGTATACTAGAAGTCCTTGATGACGTTTATATTTCAGTTTTTTGTCAGAAGAGTTACATATGAAATTCAGAAAAATGGCTGTAGTTACAATAACTTTAGCAACATTGGCTGCTTGTAGCTCTACGCCATCCCCTTCTCAGCTTAGTCAAACCGCACACAAGCCTCTGTCAAAGTTAGAGCAATCAACGACCAATGCGTATATGAGTGTGTATGAACAGTGGAAAGGTGTGCCATATCATTTCGGTGGGACTTCATTTAGAGGCGTAGATTGCTCTGCTTTCGTTCAAATCGCAGTGCAAACTGCGACCCAGCAAGCCTTACCGAGAACCACAAAAGCTCAAGTTAAAAAGGGAAAGGAAATAGCGTATGGACAGGCAATAAGTGGTGACTTGGTGTTTTTCAAAACATCGATGACGGTACGACACGTCGGTGTATATTTAGGAAACAATCAATTCCTACATGCTTCGACATCGAAAGGTGTCATTATATCGAGATTGGATAACCCTTATTGGGCCTCTAAGTTTTGGCATTTTAGGCGTTTATAGTGATTAAAAGATTAACTGATAACACAGTTGCTTTGAAGGTACTATTTAAACGCCTATCGCTGTTTAGCCTAGTAAATGTACTAGAAGCTAATTAGTCGTATTGAGCGACCGCAGTATCAAACAGATTCTTCACTAATGCGATGTATTCATCTAAGAATACAATTTGTTCGTTAGTCGCTTTTTTTGACCATACACCAGCTAACACTTCACCTAAATCAGCCACCACTGAATCCGCTTCTTTCAATAGTTGAAAACGAACGCTTGAATGTAACTCAGGGTTTTGCTCGAAAATAGCCATGATATTTGTTGATATCATGTCAGTGATGATGTCTTCGACACTTTCATTACCTGTATCGCCATTACTATTAGTAAAGACATCTAGGTTAAATGATAAGTGTTCGATCAAAGCCAAATAGCCATCGGTTTCTACAACCACAATAAATCTCCGTTTAAGCTCAAGAGCAGATTAATATGTACCTGCCTAATACTATGTATATGAGTCTGTTTGTCATCTCTTTATTACTAAAAACTGTATTAAAGTGATCCGAGTTAGCATTTAAGCTTAAATTTCAATCAAAACACCCTAACTTCACCAAACACACCTAAAATATAGTGAAAAATAATCTCAACCTATTTCTGCGATTCTATTGTATGAAAATCATCATGCCGTGAGATTAGTTCCAAACTATTTCCTTATATCATTCTCAATTTCTGTTTTGATTTCAAAGGGCTTGAATCAGTTTGAGTTCACAAATCAGCCAATTGATTCTACATTAGTTGAAGAAGAGCCAAGAACATTGACGAGTGCGTCTATAAATTGCTCAGATTTATCCTAAACTATTGCTATTAAACAAACTGTATTTCTAACCTTCAGTCTTTGAGGATTTCCTATGTGGCAGGCCATTTCTCAACAACTTTCAGATACTCTTCTATTTAACTTCCAGATAACTGAACGTACCAAGGTTTCTGGTGGCGACATTAACGATTGCTATATGATTAGCGATGGTAACGAACGTTACTTTGTAAAAGTGAACCAGCGAGAATTTTTACCTAAGTTTGAAATTGAAGCTGAGAATTTACGCTTGTTAAGAGAGACCTCTACCGTTTATGTTCCTGAGTTGGTACTGATTGGTAAAACCAAAGAATGCTCGTTCATTATCCTTAATTACTTGCCGACCAAGCCGCTTGAAACAAGCAATAATAGCTATGACTTTGGCGTTCAACTTGCTCAATTGCATCAATGGGGTGAACAGAAAGAGTTTGGTTGTGACCAAGACAATTATATTGGTAGCACCCTTCAACCCAACCCTTGGCATAAGAAATGGGGGCGTTTTTTCTCTGAGCAACGCATTGGCTTCCAACTGCAATTGTTAAAAGAAAAAGGCATCGAATTCGGCGATATCGATGACATTGTTGATGTAGTGAATATGCGTCTTGCAGGCCACAACCCTCGCCCTTCTTTGCTTCATGGAGACCTTTGGAACGGCAATGTTGCTAACTCAGCCTTTGGGCCAATCTGTTACGATCCCGCTTGTTATTGGGGCGATCATGAATGTGATTTAGCGCTAACTGAACTGTTTGAAGGGTTTTCAAAAGAGTTTTATGAAGGTTACCAGAGCGTCAATCCACTCGACGTTGGCTATACTGAACGGAAAGACATTTATAATTTGTACCATCTTCTCAACCACTGCAATCAATTTGGCGGCGAGTATTTAGCACAAACTGAGGCGTGTATTCAGAAGATACAGGCCGTTTAACACCAATCACAGCTAGCTACTGCGATCGATATAAGTGCAACGTTCGATATCGCTATTTGTTACGCCCCATACAAGCTACTACGATTAGTGCAAGTTACAGTGAGGATAATTCGCCATGCATAAATACACAGAGAAACATGTTTCTTGCCCCCATTGTGGTCATGCAATTAGCATAACGCTGGATGCTTCTAATGGGAGCCAAGATTTTTACGACGATTGCCCTGCATGTTGCAATGCAATTCATCTGGACATGCAGGTTGATGAATTGAGAGACAGAATCCATCTCTCGATTGATGCAGACGACGAACAAGTGTTCTAACACAATTACTCTCTTGTCGAGCTACACCTACACCTACACCTACACCTACACCTACACCTACACCTACACCTACACCTCGATTTTGAAGCTAGCCTAGAAAAACACAAAAATAAAAAAAAAGCACTTAATGTGCTCTTTTTTAACATCTTCGATTTTTACTTAGTCAACGCTTTTGGGGCGCGTGTTATTGATGAACCGCTACTACGACTTCTGGTTCGCTAGCACGCGCTCAACAGTATCAACAATCGCTTGTGTTTGAGGGTCAAACTCAATATTTACTTGGTCGCCTATTTCGCGGCTGCCAAACAAAGTGCGATTTAGCGTTTCAGGAATCAAGTGTACAGAGAAACGGTTCTCTTCCACTTCACCTATCGTCAATGAACAACCATCAACGCCAATATAACCCTTGCTGAATACATACTTCATTGATTCCTGTGGCAACTCAAACCAAAGCGTGCGGTTGTTTTCAGTCTTGATCACATCCACTAAGTTCGCCATCAACGTAATGTGGCCAGACATACTATGCCCGCCAATTTCATCACCAAATTTTGCTGCTCGCTCAACATTCACTTTATCACCAACAGTCAGTTGGCCTAAGTTCGTCAATCGCAATGTGGCTTGCATTAAATCAAAAGCAATCTGATTGCCCGAAATTTCCGTTACCGTTAAGCAACAACCGTTATGAGCTACTGAGGCACCAATCGCTAATCCCTCAACCATTTCGTTGCTTAGCTCAATGGTATGAGTCTGAAACAACTCTTTTTTGTTTATAGCAACCAGTGTTGCCATGCCTTGAACGATACCTGTAAACATAAGATTCCTATTTAGCATTCTAGGGCGTGTTGACCTTTCTCGGTTAAATTTTGTTCGAGATAAAAGCGTTTTAATCGCGGCGAGGGGGAAGTAGCCTAGCATCCTAAGCAAATATCCCTCAACAAAGAGTAAAACGCTTTTAGCCGAACCCTTCGGGCAGCGTTTGCTGGTCATTTTTACTACGTTATCGGCTTCTCATGTAGGCTAGCTACACATCGAAGCCTCTGCCTTGTATAAACACCCAGCAACTCGCTGCAAAAATCAGCTCGAAAGATCAACACGCCCTAATAACAGTTTTTCATAGCAGTTATTGTGACATTTCTTTATGATTCGTCCAGTGGAAGCTTAAGATCATTGTCTCTGATTCCTTCAGAATGTCCTTTCCTACACTATTATTCTAATTTTCCCTCTTATTTGGAGTTGTTTGTGCATCGTTACAAAGAAGAATCCTCGAATCTAATCAAACTTGCGACCCCAGTATTGATCGCATCTGTTGCACAAACTGGAATGGGTTTTGTTGATACCGTAATGGCCGGTGGTGTAAGTGCTATCGATATGGCGGCGGTTTCGATTGCAGCAAGTATCTGGCTACCATCAATCTTATTTGGTGTGGGTCTATTGATGGCGTTGGTTCCTGTCGTTGCACAACTTCATGGTTCTGGTAGACAAGTAAAAATTCCATTTGAGATTCAACAAGGTGCGTTTTTAGCGCTTGTCATCTCCCTTCCAATCATTGGCGTACTTTTTCAGACACAACTGATATTGGAGTGGATGGACATAGAACAACTCATGGCAGAAAAAACCATCGGTTATATGAATGCGGTGATGTTTGCGGTTCCTGCATTTTTGTTGTTCCAAACTTTGAGAAGCTTTACAGATGGTATGTCTTTAACTAAGCCTGCAATGGTGATTGGTTTTATTGGCTTGCTATTAAACATCCCGCTTAACTGGATGTTCGTATACGGAAAGCTTGGCGCTCCCGCTCTGGGTGGTGTTGGCTGTGGCGTTGCAACGGCTATCGTATATTGGGTGATGTTTGCTCTGCTGTTCGCTTACGTTTTAACATCAAAGCGTTTGGCTAAAATCAATATCTTCGGTACGTTCCACAAGCCTCAGCTCAAAGCACAAATTCGTTTGTTTAAACTGGGCTTTCCAGTTGCTGCTGCTATCTTCTTTGAGGTGACGCTATTCGCTGTTGTTTCTCTGTTGGTTGCCCCTCTTGGGTCTTTGGTTGTCGCCGCACACCAGGTTGCAATTAACTTCTCGTCACTGATATTTATGATACCAATGAGTATCGGTGCCGCCGTGAGTATTCGTGTTGGCCATAAGTTGGGTGAAAACAACACTGAAGGTGCGAAAATTGCAACACACGTGGGTATCATCGTCGGTTTGGTAACCGCCTTTATGACAGCGGCATTAACAGTATTGTTTAGAGAGCAGGTTTCGTTACTTTACACAGAGAACACGGCGGTAGTTACCGTTGCAATGCAATTGTTGTTGTTCGCTGCGGTTTATCAATGTACCGATGCAATCCAAGTTATCGCTGCAGGTGCTTTGCGTGGATACAAAGACATGCGTTCGATCTTCAACATTACCTTCGTAGCGTATTGGTTACTTGGTCTTCCTATCGGCTACATATTAGGAATGAAAGATTGGATTGTTGAACCTATGGGCGCACATGGCTTCTGGATTGGTTTCATTGTCGGCCTAACATCAGCTGCCATTATGCTCGGTATGCGTTTGCATTGGATGCATAAACAAGACGATGATGTTCAGTTAGAATTTAGCTCTCGTTAGATCCGTCCTCGCGAAACCGGTATCGCCGTTATTGCATACAAAAAGAGCTCTGATTTTCAGGGCTCTTTTCGCTTACGGCTGTAAATAATTTTGGGGGCGATTAGTTTATACTCAAGAGATTAGTATTCACTCTTCTCTCTAACAAAGCGCGCAAACTTGGGCTTTCCGTTTTGAGTAAAGCCATTGTATCGAAAAGTAATACGGCTGCCTATTTCGGGCGGTGCGAGCCTCATCTGGTCACTGAACCCACTTCCAATATAAAATTCCACACCCTCTTCTGTGTGAACCAAAATAGAACCCATCATCCCTTTATACTTCCCTGTTCCACCTTTGTAGCCAATAACCGTGGCTTCCGCATCGTGATGCCTTTTAAGCTTTAAAAGGTCATTACTTCGGCCTGCTTGATAGCGACTGGTGATCTTACGAAGCATCAAACCTTCACCATTACTCTCATCGACATTATCGAGTTGATGGAACAGAGCTTCTTCATTGTGAACCGGTACATGTTCGATGTAGCTGACATGAGGTTCTCCAATCATGCTTACCCAATGCAAGATGTTGTAATAGCGCTTTTGATAATCACCAGCGGCCCCTGGCATATCAAACAGCATGAAATCTATTTGGCGCCACGCTACGTCACTAGGCGTATGATCGAGGACGGTAGATTGGACTAAGTGGAATTGACCTCTTCCTGCCCACAACTCCCCTTCGAGATGTACCTTAGGCAAGTTTTTTGTAAACCACTTCGGTGAGTAAATGCGATTCCCATTTCGAGTATAAAGGTGTTGTCCGTCCCAAAGAGCCCGAATCCCATCAAGCTTTTCACTCTTCCAGTATTCAGAAACATCAATGCCTTGTTGGTATGTATTGGCCAGTACCAAATGGTCGGGAGGTAAATAGGATGAATGAGAAGAAAGCGAACACGCCCATAGAGTTGCTATCGCCAATTTAGTTAATCTCATCATCTGCTCCGTATTGATATCTGTAGTGGTCAACAAACGCCTTTAATCCTAAGCGTTCTGACACGTAGGTAGACAACCTTTGCTAGAAGATGCGATCCACACATCAACCTTATTTAACTTTCAATTTCATTCATATAATTAATGACTTATAGGGGCTTTGTTGCGTAATTAAATTTAAAGATAGAACAACCCCGTTTCGC
>NZ_JBFSRZ010000028.1:0-65065 GCF_041466065.1 Vibrio sp. 10N.239.312.C11 | reverse complement strand
TGGCAACAACAAAGTTGATGGCGCTATCTCATTCTCTGGTGGTCTATCTGGTGAGTTAGGCATGCAGCCAGGTAAGCAAGTAACGGTTGATACTATCGACGTAACCTCTGTTGGTGGTGCTCAAGAATCTGTAGCTGTTATCGATGCGGCACTTAAATATGTAGATAGCCACCGTTCTGAGCTTGGTGCATTCCAAAACCGTTTTGACCACGCAATTAACAACTTAGATAACATCAACGAGAACGTTAATGCATCTAAGAGTCGTATCAAAGATACCGATTTCGCGAAAGAAACGACTAATATGACTAAGTCTCAGATTCTTTCACAGGCTTCAAGTTCAATTCTTGCGCAAGCGAAACAAGCTCCAAACTCAGCACTTAGCCTACTAGGTTAATCGGTTGAAAGGCCAGGTTGACTTTAAGCGTTGTTGATCACAAGCGTCAACGTTAGGCTTCCACAAATTAGCTCGTGGTGAGAGATGAGCGCTAAACAGACCCAGCTTCGGCTGGGTTTTTTATTGCCTGTTATTTAGCGAAGGTATATTTGGAAAAGTGGCGTAATGCTGAAAGGAGCAAAAGCGCGATTCCCTATCACGCTCGTCTCTCGCTGTAGAGAATGACGGGATCGGGAAATGATACTTCCATCATCTATTGCATTGAAGCAGCCTTTCGTCATTCCAGAACCGAACAGAGCGAGGTATCAGGAATCTGCTTTTAGGCTTGATTCGGATTAGACATTAGGCTCTTGTTGTGGTCGAAAGATAATAAACGAGATAGCGCTAACTGCCTTTCACATAGGTGAATAACCAGGAATAAGCAATGTGCTCAACATTCGTCATCTCAAAATCGAGCTGAGCGAGATATCAGAGAGCTGTTGTCTGCTTGAAGTCATATCGCATGATCTAACATGTAGGTTCAGCGCCTAGGTTGGCGTTTAACTTGATTTAATAACAAAGTAGGGGGTTAGTTGGCAATCAAGGAATGGTATTGCTGTGGCTTATTGAGGGGCTGTCTACAATGAGGTGAGAGCGGCAGTCAGAACCGTCGGTTAAGGAACTCGACAAATATAGCAGACACAAAAAACGCCACCCTTAGGTAGCGTTTTAATTAAAGCAGATAAGTAATCGGGATTACTTAGTTACTTTAAGAACTGGAGTTTCGCCAACAGTTACAGAGCCAGAAAGCTTGTTCAGCTCCTTGATTTCGTCCATGTTAGAGATAACAACTGGAGTAAGCGTAGATTTTGCTTTCTCTTCTAGAAGTGCAAGGTCGAAAGTGATGATTGTGTCACCAGCTTTAACAGATTGACCTTCTTCAGCTACACGAGTGAAGCCTTCGCCTTTAAGTTCAACAGTATCGATACCGAAGTGAACGAAAAGCTCAATACCGTCGTCAGACTCGATAGAGAATGCGTGGTTAGTTTCGAAGATTTTACCGATAGTACCGTTAACTGGAGCTACCATTTTATCGCCAGCTGGTTTGATAGCAATGCCATCACCAACGATTTTTTCAGCGAAAACTACATCTGGCACGTCTTCGATGTTTACGATTTCACCAGAAAGAGGTGCGATGATTTCGATTGCACCAGCATCAGCGCTGTCATCAGATACAAGCTTTTTCAGTTTGTCAAACAGACCCATTGTGTCATGCTCCTAACGTTTAGTTTTATTCTGTAGAATATACTATACCAATCTAACAAATTAGACGACTATTTTTAGCCGTCTAACTTCATTAAGCTCTTGGTGATTACTGAGTTTTCTCAGCGATGAACTTTTCTACACAAGCTTCAATTTCTGCAGCTGTAGGTAGAGATAGTGCTTCGTCAGCCATAGCTTTAACTTCAGCGAAGTTAGAGTTACGGATTACTTTCTTAACTTTAGGGATAGAGATACCGCTCATAGAGAACTCATCTAGACCCATACCAAGAAGAAGTAGAGTTGCACGCTCATCACCTGCTAGTTCGCCACACATACCTGTCCATTTACCTTCTTTGTGAGAAGCATCGATTACTTGCTTGATAACAAGAAGAACCGCTGGAGATAGTGGGTTGTATAGGTGAGAAATCATTTCGTTACCACGGTCTACCGCAAGAGTATATTGCGTTAGGTCGTTAGTACCGATAGAGAAGAAAGATACTTCTTTCGCTAGGTGGTGTGCGATTGCAGCTGCTGCTGGAGTCTCAACCATTACGCCGATTTCGATTTCTTCATCGAAAGCTAGGCCTTCAGCGCGAAGTTCAACTTTGTACTCTTCGATTGCTTTTTTCAGTTCACGGATCTCTTCAACAGAAATGATCATTGGGAACATGATGCGTAGTTTACCGTGTGCAGATGCACGTAGGATACCACGTAGTTGGTCACGTAGAATTTCACGACGATCCAAGCTGATACGCACTGCACGCCAGCCTAGGAAAGGGTTCATCTCTTGTGGAAGGTCCATGTATGGTAGGTCTTTATCGCCACCGATATCCATAGTACGGATAATCACTGACTCGCCTTCCATTGCTTCCGCTACTTCTTTGTAAGCAACGTATTGCTCTTCTTCAGTAGGAAGTGCAGTACGGTCCATGAATAGGAATTCAGTACGGTACAGACCAACGCCTTCACCGCCGTTACGCAGAATACCGTCACAGTCTTTTACTGTACCGATGTTGCCACAAACTTCTACACGGTGACCGTCTAGAGTTTCAGCATGTAAATCTTTTAGTTTTGCTAGTTCAACTGCTTCTGCTTCGAAATCAGATTTGATTTTCTTAGCTTCTGCTAATTCAGCGTCAGAAGGGTTGATGATGATCTTGTTGTTCATCGCGTCTAGCACAAGCATGTCGCCGTTTTTAACTTGCTTAGTGATATCGTTAGTACCAACGATAGCTGGAAGCTCAAGTGAACGTGCCATGATTGAAGTATGAGATGTACGACCGCCGATGTCACAAGCAAAACCAAGAACGTAGTCTAGGTTGATTTGTGCCGTTTCAGATGGCGTTAAATCGTAAGCAACTAGGATAACTTCTTCATTGATATCTGCTAGAGATACAATGTTGATGCCTAGTGCATTTTTAACGAAGCGAGTACCGATATCACGGATATCAGTCGCACGTTCTTTTAGGTACTCATCATCAAGCGACTCAAGTGCAACAGCTTGCTCTTCGATCACTGTGTAGATCGCGTTGTCTGCGTGCATTTTGTCTTTCTTGATGAGTGCTAAAATCTCTTCTTCTAGCTCTTCATCTTCAAGCAGCATGATGTGGCCTTCAAAGATTGCTTCTTTTTCTTCGCCAAAAGTTTCAAGTGCTTTTTGCTTTACAACTTCAAGTTGTTGAGAAGATTTGTTACGAGCGTCAAAAAAACGCTGAACTTCTGCTTCAACTTGATCGTCTGAGATAGATTGAGTGTTTAGGACAATTTCATCTTCTTGAAGTAGTAGTGCTTTACCGAAAGCAATACCAGGAGATGCTAGGATGCCTGAAATCATAGCCTTACCTTAGTTGTTCAACTGTAAACGGGAGAATGTGTGACTTTAAGTCGTCGACTAATGTCGCGCTTAATGCTATCTATTTCGAACAAAGCCACTTTGCAGTGCAAAATGGCTTTGAAAGAAGGAGACCGTATTAGTGTAGTTGATCCATAAGAGCAACTAGGTGGTCTACAGCTTGCTGAGCTTGAGGGCCTTCAGCTGAAATAGTAACGTTAGTACCTTTTACTAGGCCTAAAGTTTGTAGTTTGAACAGGCTTTTCGCGCTAGCGCTTTTGCCGTTAGAAGTCACTGTGATGTCAGCGTCGAAAGATTTTGCTTCTTTAACAAACTGTGCAGCTGGACGAGTGTGAAGACCGTTTTCTGCTGTGATTTCTACTTGCTTCTCGTACATTTTATATACCCCAATTAATTTATTTTTTGTAAGTTTGTAACCAGATTTAGCTTAACTGCTTTAGCTCAAATGCGCTAGAGGCTAGTACGCCATGTTCGTGTTAGAACTTAGACTGGTTATAAATTTTTATCCAGCCATGGTCGTCTTTTGTTGAGTACTCATGACTTTCAGAATTTGTTTATTGCTTCTTTTATTTTGAAGCGAAAAATAAAACAGACCCGATATTACCAAAGGTGAGGCAGGGATCAACAAAAAAGCCCCTAAATGGGGCTTTTTTGGACGAAAAATTGATTTGACCACATATTATTGTTGGTTCTCTTTTTCCGTAAAGATACCAGCAAATAGGGCCGTACTAAGGTAACGTTCACCCGAGCTTGGCAGTACAGTAACGATAGTTTTCCCTGCAAATTCAGGTAGTTCCGAAATTCTGTTTGCTGCTACTACTGCTGCACCAGATGAGATGCCCGCTAGGATACCTTCTTCTTTCATTAGGCGTTGAGCCATCTCAATAGCTTCTTCAGAAGTTACTGACTCTACACGGTCAATAATGTCTAAATCTAGGTTGCCAGGAATGAAACCTGCGCCAATACCTTGGATTTTGTGTGGTGCTGGTTTGATTTCTTCACCTGCAAGTGCCTGTGCAATCACTGGAGATTCTGCTGGTTCAACAGCTACAGAAGTGATGGCTTTGCCTTTTTCACCTTTAATGTAACGACTTGTTCCAGTGATAGTGCCACCTGTACCTACACCGGCTACAAACACATCGATCTCACCATCCGTTGCTTCCCAAATTTCAGGGCCAGTTGTCTGTTCGTGAATTTGTGGGTTCGCTGGGTTATTGAATTGCTGTAGTAGTAGGTATTTGTCTGGGTCTGAAGCAACGATCTCTTCAGCTTTAGCAATCGCGCCGTTCATACCTTTTGGTGCTTCAGTTAGCACTAGGTTTGCGCCAAGAGCTTTAAGCAGCTTACGACGTTCTAGGCTCATTGATTCAGGCATTGTTAGTGTTAGCTTGTAACCGCGCGCTGCAGCAACAAATGCAAGAGCAACACCTGTATTACCACTGGTAGGCTCAACAAGCTCGATACCTGGCTTAAGCGTACCTGCTTTTTCTGCTTCCCAGATCATGTTTGAACCGATACGACACTTAACGCTGAAGCTTGGGTTACGAGCTTCGATCTTAGCTAGGACGTTACCTTTGCTTACTTTGTTTAGGCGGACTAGAGGTGTGTTACCAATCGTTAGGGTGTTGTCTTCGTAGATCTTGCTCATGCGATATTCCTTCATTTAATGACAGAACTAAACGTAGTATATCTACCAATTTACCGTCTAGTGTCTTTCGATGTTTGTTTAGCTTGAATTTAGATTAAACAAGTTGAAAAAAAGGTAAAAGGATTAAAAAGTTATATCATATAGAGATGTCGCAGGATTCACGCCTATCTTTATTGAAATCAGAACTTCAAAAAGATAGGCGTTGTTAGAGCAGGCTGTAGAACTATAGGCGATAGCTATAGACGAGAGCGTAGGGCTTGGTCTTTAAACTCTGCAACCCACATTGCAGTAGCGCCGCAGACGGCAACTGGCATCACAATCAGGTTTAAAACTGGAATGGTAGTAAACACAGAAACAAGTGCGCCGAAGCTGTAGCTCTTACCTTGCTTTTGTTTCAAATTATTTCTCATGTCATCGAACTTGATTTTATGGTTGTCGAACGGGTAGTCAGCGTACTGAATAGCTAACATCCATGCAGTGAAAATGAACCATAAAAACGGTGCAACAGTTTGTCCTAGCGCTGGAATTAACAAAAGTAGGAACAAACCGATCGCTTTTGGCAGGATATAGACAAGCTTGCGCCATTCTCTTGCTAAAATACGAGGTGTGTCTTTAAGTACATCCAGTAAACCATCATCATTGACTTTTTTACCACTCAGCAGTTCTTCGACTTTTTCCGCGAGTAATCCGTTGAAAGGTGCGGCAATAAAGTTAGCGAGTGTACTGAAGAAATACGAAAACGTAGCCAAAACGGTTAACACAAGTAGCGGCCATAGGATAAATGACAACCACGACAAGAAACTTGGCAATGCACCAATCCAGCCTTCAATCCAAGTGTTTAAGTTGGAGAAAATATAAAATAAAGCACCGCCCACGAGTAACACGTTAGCGATAAGAGGAAGCAGTACAAACTTACGGATACTCGGCGATAAGGCAATTTTTATTCCGAAAATAAAATAGCCAAAGCCAGAGCGAGGAACAGATTCAATAGTCATATTTAAATTGGGTCACATGTGAATTTGGTTAAATAGCAAACATCTCTAGTGTACTCGACCGAAATTAAGAAAAAAAGCGTGGTGAAAATCACACCAAGTAATGAACTAATTGTATTAAGTGGTTCTAAAACAGTGGCTACTTTTGATAGAGTAGTGAGATTAGCCAAATTAACCTAACTTAGTGACAGCGTGTTTATAGCTAGTTGACTAAGAAAGCTGAGAGCGAAAAATGCAGGAATTGCGATTTGTACTCATTATTGTTGGCGCATTAGCTATCGCCGCATTATTGTTCCATGGTCTATGGACGAGTAAGAAAGAAGGGAAAGCAAAGTTTGGAGATAAGCCGCTTGGTAAGCTTGATAACGACAGCTTAGATGAAGCTGAAACGATCCCAAACCGTTCATTCGCTCCTGAGGATGATTTTGAGATAATCCGAAAAGAGCGTAAAGAACCGGATTTTGCTGTCTCACCGTCTGCAACTGATCCGCTGATTGACTCAGATCCATTGTCAGCGCCACAGCAAAAAGATGCTCACGAAGACGAAATAGAATTGAATGATCTTCCTTCTTTCAGTGTTGAAGACCCGATCGAAGTTAAAGGTGAGCTTGAACAGGTTGAGGAAGAGAAGGTTGTTGAACCTGAAGTTCCTAACTTTGAATTGACTGACGAGCAAAAACAAAATCACGCAGGCTTTAAAGAGCAGTACGGTTCGTTTGAAGAAGCCTCTGATGTGGTCGCTGATCCACTGCTTTCTAGCGAAGGCTTAACGCCAAGCGAACCATTTATTGGGAAAGAAGTGGTTGCTGCACAAAGTGTTACTTCGGTTGAAGAAACTAAGTTAGATAAAGATGCTAACTTAGCAGAAGAAGCTCAGTTGGGTGACGAAGTTAATTTAGCTGACGAAAGTAAGTTAGATGAAAAAACTCATTCAGATGAAGATCTTGGCCTTGAAGTCATTGTTCTAAATGTTCACTGTGCCGGGGAGATCCCATTTGTGGGTACTGAACTTTTCCGTAGCATGGAGAACAACGGCCTAGCTTATGGTGAAATGTCGATCTACCACTGCTTTGCACAAGCGAGCGATGAACCAAAAGTTATTTTCAGCGTAGCAAATATGATGCAGCCAGGAACACTAGAACATGACGACCCTGCTGACTTTACCACCAAAGGTATTTCGTTCTTTATGACGCTGCCTTGTTATGGTCAAGCTGACCAAAACTTCAATGTGATGCTGAGTGCTGCACAGAAAATTGCCGACGATATGGGCGGAAACGTATTGGATGAGTCACGTAACTTAATGACGCCAAACCGTTTGTCTGACTACCGCAAGCAAATCCGAGACTTTATGACGGCAGCTAACGCCTAGCCGTATTGTTTAGCCTTGTAAATAATCTATATTTATAGAAAAGGGCTCCTAAGGGAGCCCTTTTTGATATTTCAATCACGACAGAGAAAGCTTTACTTACTAAGTTGATCCATCCCTAGAAATTAGCATGTGATGTTGGGCTAATTTCTACAACAGAACAAAGAACCGATTGGTAGTAGATAATGACAGAATTTAAGTTTAACAATAATCAACTCTCCACAAT
Organism: Vibrio sp. 10N.239.312.C11; assembly: GCF_041466065.1. Taxonomy (NCBI): domain Bacteria; kingdom Pseudomonadati; phylum Pseudomonadota; class Gammaproteobacteria; order Vibrionales; family Vibrionaceae; genus Vibrio; species Vibrio sp. 10N.239.312.C11. The sequence continues at coordinate 57,345 of NZ_JBFSRZ010000028.1, read as the reverse complement.
TCGAGATCTGGAAGTAGATGTTGATTTAAATACGTTAGAAGTTGCAATTAGCAATGGAAGTATTGATGAGCTGAGTGAAGATGAACTTCTAGGTTTACTGAAGGTTGCGAATGCTTTGTATCGTTCAGGTTTTCCTGTAATTGAAGATGCTCTTTACGACACATTTAGAGAGGTATTTGCTCAAAATAGTCCAAATCATACATATATTACTTCTGTAGAGTCCGAGGTAATGAACCTTGGTAAAACCGTGACTTTACCGCAAAAGATGTTGTCTACAGATAAGGCATATTCAAAAGAAGAAATTAAGAAATGGTTAGATAGAATCGTCAAAGCTGCTGTAGAGATAGGCCTTGATACTAAAGCTATAGAAATTAGAGTGACTCCAAAGCTTGACGGTTATGCTGCTTTTGATGACGGAGAAAAGCTTTACACACGTGGTGACGGCGTAAAAGGTCAGGACGTATCGAGAGCTTTTGAACGCGGCCTAAAAGTGGCTAAAAATGGAGATAGAGGCTTAGGCGCTGGTGAGATCGTTATCGACAAAGCTTATTTTGAAGAAAAGTTAAGTCAATATTTTGAAAATTCACGAAACATACAAGCGGCTATAATTGCAGAAAAAAACGTTGATGAAAGAGTTCTAGAGGCAATTAAGGACGGCGCCTGCGTATTCTACCCATTTAGCCTAATTGATGACTGGATTGGCAGTCATGAGGACTTGATCGTTGATTTTGAAAAGACCATTGATAAGATCTGGAATGCGGTCGGTTATGATGTCGATGGCGTTATTTTGGAAGCTACAGATCCCCTTATAAAGGAACACATGGGGGCAACGAGAAAGTTTCATCGGTGGCAAATAGCCTTCAAAATTAACGATGAATCAGAAGAAGTAGAAGTTATTAGTGTTACACCTCAAACATCCAGAACAGGTCGAGTTACTCCTGTAGCTGAGTTAGTTCCGACTCGAATTAGTGGTGCGACTATTAGTAGGGTAACGGTTCACCATTACAACATGGTTAAAACCAATGGCGTAGGCCCAGGCGCAATACTTCAAATTGTTAGAAGCGGCTTGGTGATCCCGAAAATAGAAAAAGTGATAAAACCAGCACCGCCTCAAATACCAGAGTCATGCCCTAGCTGTCAGTCTCATCTTCTTTGGGAATCCGATCACTTGGTATGTCCAAATAAAAGTGACTGTCCTGCACAAACAGAAAATACGTTGGTGCATTTTTTCAAAACCTTGGGCAACAATGACGGATTTGGCCCTAAAAACATCGAGAAACTAGTCAATCTCGGAGTTAATCATATTCATCAAATATATGACTTGAAACCGCATCACTTTGCAATGTATGGGTTTGGTGATAAGACATCTAAGAACCTATCTGATCAACTACAGGCAAGTAAAGATATTGAAATTGAAGACTGGCGTTTTCTTTCAGCATTTGGAGTAAGTCGTTTGGGGGGAGGCAATTGCGAGAAGCTTCTTCAACATTACTCATTGCTAGAGTTGCTTGACGCTACCGCAGAAAGCATTGCCAAGTTAGATGGGTTTGCGACAGTTAGCGCAGAAGCGATTGTTGAAGGTTTAGCTAACATTAAAGAAGAGTTTCTAAAAGTTTATGGGCTTGGGTTTAACTTAAGTCTTACGACTAAGCATTCAGAACAAGAGGATTCATCTTCACCAATAGCAGGTGCAACTATTGTTTTCACAGGAACAATGCTACAAGGGAAGCGCGGTGACATGGAAAAACATGCTAAATCGCTAGGGGCAAAAGTTGGTAAATCAGTGACAAGTAAAACAACTTATCTAGTAGCCGGGGAAAAAGTAGGTGAAACGAAGATAAATGGCGCTAGAGATAAAGATGTCGAGGTTATTTCGGAGCAAGAATATCTTGATTTGATACGTCAAGGGTAATATATCTCAGAAAACGGACATCTTATTTGCTAGTGAAGTTGTGGACTCTAAACTGACCAAAGCACAAGATTTATGTATCGAAATAAGAATAGAAGAAGATCTAATAGCCCTTCCTTCGTAAGTAAATACAGATAAAAAAAGCTCAAAGGCACTCCTTTCAAGGGAGTGCCTTTTTTGTTTCTGATATAAAAATGATCACTTTTTAATTGTTGAGAAATTTGTTCCTATACGAACTATGAAATTAGGACAGTGATGACGCTCAACATTAATGAAATGTTGTTCTAGTTGTTTGTTAAATGCGAGTGATATCAATTTTTAAGAGGTCGAGGGTTCGGTAAGTTTTTGTTTTTTAATGAGTTTGTTGTTTTTCCCTTCGGGTTTTTCAATTAGTAGATCTGGATCACTAAGTACATGATAAATTTGCACCAACTCATATTTTTTTAGATGAGAATTAAGTTCTCATTGATCTTTTTGGGGGTGAAGTTAGTCTTATTGGCATGGATGCACATTGTGTATAACCAGAAAGGAAATCGAGAATTCTGTGTTTAAGAGTTCTCAAACAAGAAAAGGTATTTCTCTCTACGGCGGCCAACTTTAGGCGGGAAATATTCAAACAGCTATATCCATTTTTAGGAGTTTTATTCCATGGAAAACAAATTTTTTAAAGTATCTGCGATCACAGCAGCAATGGTAGGTGCACTTTCTGCTGCACCAGCTATGGCTAATGATCCTGTAGGACCAGAATATTCTGGTGAAGTGTCTGAATTCTTCTCTGAGTCGGCAATTAGCGGTAATCTAAACTTCATGATGCGTGCTCGTGACCGAGGTGACGTAGATAAAAATGGTAATGACACTGCCAAGAAAACAAATCTAGATCATGGCTCAGTCTTCGCCAACATTGGCTTTAATTCTGGTTACGTTGGTGGTGTTGCTGGTCTTGATGCTGTGATCTATAGCACGTTTGATATGTGGCAAAATGGTGGTGCAGACCACGAAATGAACTTTTGGGGTGTGAATAACCCTTATGATAAACAAGCTAAAGATAGCGGATGTTCAAATGTGTGGAGTGATTGTACTGACAATGGTGTATCTTTCGCCACTGCAAACGCTAAATTCAAGTTTGGGCAAGATGTTACTGCTAAACTAGGTTACTTCCAGCCTTCCGTACCAAGTGCACTAGGTGTTAACTGGTCTTTTGCTCCTGGTACTTACATGGGTGGTGAAGTTGGTGCGACGTTTGGTGATCTATCTTTAGGCTTAGTTGTTGCTGATGAGTATAAAGCTCCTTGGTTCAAAGAAACATATGAATTCCAAACTACAAATGGTGAAGATGCGGGCACTCTATACTCACTAGGTGCTCGTTATGCTATGCAAAATGGTATCTCAGTTGACGTCGGTTACGGTGCATTAACGGATGGTGATCGTAAGAACTTCCACGTTAAGGTTAAAGGCACAACTGATGGTGGTTTATACTGGTCTCCACAACTTTATGTAGTTGATGATGACGAGCAGTATGACAGCACTGCATTCCAAGCTGCGATGCTAACAGCGTTTTCTTCGGGTCAATACTCTTACCGTGCCGAAGCGACATACACGGTAGCGGATTCAGTTGTTGACGGCTCTGCGGGTAATATGGCGTATCGTTTGACTAGCCAATATGGTGGTTCTAACGGTGCTTACGACGTCTGGTGGAACAACCGTTCTGACTTTAACCACGATGGCGAGATGGCTTTCTTCTTATCAGCTGCACGTGATTTCTCTGATATTGGTGGTAAAGGCTTCAGTGCTGGTGTGAACGGCGCATACGGCTTTGGTTCAGAAGCTCAAGGATTCGAGGATCTCACAGAGTACTCATACAGCTTCTTTGCAAACTACGCAATTCAAGCCGGTGCATTGGCGGACGCAAACGTTAGTTTCTACTATACTAACTACTACAATGACACTAATGCACCAAACTGGACTGGTTACACGAACTTATTCCAAGATGAAGAAGACTTTAAACTTATGTTAACAATTCCTTTTTCTGTAAAGTAAGTTGATGACACAGTAATTGAAGCTGGGCTAGTGCCCAGCTTTTTTGCTTTTTAGGAGATATTTATGATGCGTATTATTCCCGTTACATTAATTACTTTTAGCTTAGCAGCATGTACTTCTTCACCGAAAACTGCTGCTGAGTTTTGGTATGGTCAAGGTGAGCGCTTTGGTTCTCACGGTCACATGATAGATAATGACTCGTTAGCTGATATCAAAGGAAAGGTTGAGTTTGATGAGTCTGCGTATCTTGCTGGTTATGAAAAAGGAAAACTAGAATTCTGTGATCCCTATAAAGCGTTTGAAAAAGGCATCAAAGGAACAAGGTATACAGACCAATGTGCCGATATGCCTCAAGAGGTAATGATTAAAGCTGAGTGGCAAAGAGGTTGGGATGCATTTATTGGTGCTGATTTCTATAAGTTTAGGTAGGCTTAGAAATCGTTAATTTAAACCTACCCATTATAATTATTGATGTGTGCCTCCATATGCTTTGCACAGTTCACGGGGTAGTTGTTTTATCGCTCCGTCACTGAATGTGCACTGAACACCCGCACCAAATACTTTCCCTGAGTTGTTTTTCGCAATAGAGACTGGAGCTGAAAAAATAAATACTGAAGCGAGCGCTAAAGTTAAAAGTTTCATGTTTGCCTTCCTTTACACTTACCAAAAATAAATAGCATTAAACGTTATGCTCAATACTCAATTATGTATAAGGTTGATGAAAAATCAAAAAAATCAAAAAATTTCCTATGAAAAATAATGAATGCCTATTTTGCTATTTCAAACAGTAACTTGTTGATAGTTGGTGTTTGGGTTTGTTGGAAAATCTAAGCTACTCTCATCATTTGATGTAAAATAGCCATAAACAGCAGACTTTATTTTCGAACATTATATTGCTTCAATGTTTTTGTTTCGGTAGTTAGCATTCCTAGATGTTTGAATAATAGTCTTAGGTTTCTAAATAGTTTTTATGCGATATTTACTTGAGTAATATTATGAACATAAGCGAAGTTGCAAGCCTCACGCAGTTATCACCTAAGTCTATTCGTTTGTATGAAGACAAAGGGGTGATATCTGCACCGTTGCGTTCTGAAAATGGTTATCGGTCTTATGGTGAGAAGCAGATTAAAGAGCTCGGAATCGTAGCGAAAGCGAGAAGCGCTGGTTTTTCGCTTGATGAGTGTCGTGCGCTTGTTGAATTAGCCGACAACCCATGTCGCGAAAGTGCCGATGTTAAAGCAAAAGCGTTAAGTAAATTGGAAGAAGTGAATAAAAAAATTGAAGACTTACTGATCATTCAGAAGACATTGAAAGAGTGGGTTGAACAATGCCCTGGTGACTCAAATAGCCATTGCCCAATTATCGATTCACTTGTAGAGAAAAAGCCATAAGTTGGTTACTTATGGCTTTGACGGAGGGTTTTCTTGATTATTGTTTAGTAGGGCTTATCGTGAGAACAATGCCATCGACAGCAGTAATCACGACTTCCTCTCCCGCATTAATATCATGTGTACTCATCGCAGACCATGAGCTATCCCCTAGCTTTATCCTGCAGTTACCTTTTTGTACCGGCTCTAACAGGCGAGTCTTTCTTCCAATCAGTTGTTTCTCTCGCTGATTAAGGTCTCGAGTAGAGTCAGATTGCTTGTCACTAGATAGCTGTCTTCTCCACCACAGCCAAGTGGTGATAAGCGAGAAGCTCGCAAAGGATAGCCATTGCATCTGCCAACCGATTGGTAGTGCGCCTAATAAGGCGCCGACCAGCATGGCAGATATGCCTATCCATAAAAAGTAACCAGCGGTTCCAATTAGCTCAAGCGCTAACAATGCTAGGCCAAACGCTAACCAATGCCAGTAGTTTACTTGTTCGAGCAATTCGACCATAAGTTAGTCCTTACTACCCTTGTCATTCTTATGTGCAAACATCTCTGCAATACCCGCAACAGAACCCATTAGTCCAGTCGCTTCGAGCGGTAGCATGATGATCTTACCGTTTTCTGCTTGGCCAATAGACTTCAGTGCGTCGGTGTAACCTTGTGCAATAAAGTAATTGACTGCTTGCATGTCACCTTGAGCAATCGCTGTTGATACCATTTCTGTCGCTTTAGCCTCAGCTTCGGCAGCCCGTTCACGAGCTTCAGCTTGAAGTATCGCGGCTTGCTTTTGGCCTTCTGCTTTTAAGATTTCTGATTGCTTGTGACCTTCTGCTTTCAATATCTCAGCTTGTCGTACACCCTCTGCCTCTAGGATATCTGCACGTTTGTTACGCTCGGCTTTCATCTGAGCATTCATCGCAGCGGTAAGGTCTGCTGGTGGCTGTACGTCTTTGATTTCGATACGTGTAACTTTGACACCCCAAGGGTTTGTCGCTTCATCAACGATATTCAATAATTTGGTGTTAATCATGTCTCGCTGGCTGAGCATTTCATCCAGTTCCATCGAGCCCAGTACAGTACGGATATTGGTGAGAGTTAAATTACGAATCGCGTGCTCAAGATCATTCACCTCATAAGCCGCTTTAGGCGCGTCGATCACTTGAACGAAACACACCGCATCAATAACCACATTTGCATTATCTTTGGAGATGACTTCTTGTGCCGGGATGTCGAGAACACGTTCCATCATACTGATGCGTTGTCCGATTTTATCGATAAATGGAATGATCAGGTTCAGACCTGGTTGGAGGGTTTGTGTATAACGGCCGAAGCGTTCTACGGTCCAGTTATTGCCTTGCGGAACCGTTTTTACTCCGGCGAAAATAAACAATATTGCGACGGCAGTAAAGACGCCGATAGTAATCAATGTATCAATAGCCATACAAAATCCTTTGCAAGTTTAAGTTTTTGATAGTTCAGTATTGATACTGGCTCATATTTAAATTCTGAGCAAATTTATAAATGAGAAATGGGCCATAAAATATTGATTTTATGGCCCATTTACATTATTTAATTCGATAAACTAATTGATTGAATTGTCAGTTTTCGATGAGATATACGATGCTTATCTTTAGTGCTTTTAGGGTTTAGTTAGTAGAGCAGAGAGTACAGCTGTCGGCGGTACTTACTGGCAACTGGGTTACCTTGTCCAAGCGCACTTAAGATATCCATGAACTCTTTTTTCATATCGCCATCGCAAGCATTTAGATCTTTTGCAAGGAAAGACCACAACAGTTCCATCGCTTCTTCGTTGCGATTCACTTGGTGATATTGCAATGCTAATTCAGATGCTGTCTTAGCGTCATTTGGGTCTTGCTGAAGAGTGGTTTCTAATGCTTGTATTTCAGGGCTGTCTGCTGCTTGCTTGTGAAGCTCAAGCTTTGCGACTAAGCCTTTATAGTAATTATCTTGGTACTCTAGAGGAATGGTGTCTAGCTGAGTTTCAGCTAGATCAAACTGTTGCGTTTCTAGTAAACATTCTGCGATTGCCAGTTTTACCTCGCCTTTGCTCGTCAGCTCTATTGGCAATTGTTGCATTGCCGCGAGCGCTTGTGCGTGCTCGCCTGCTTGCATTTGCTCGAGAGCCTGACGCAGTGCGAGCTCGTCTTGGCTAGGAAGATGTTTTCCTAACATTTCAACAATCGCTTCTATGCTTTGTGGGCCACCCAAACCATCAACAGGCTGACCGTTAACAAACAGTGCAATAGTAGGGAGTGCTTGTACGCCAAATTGGCTAGCAATTGCCTGCTCTTGTTCACAATTCAACAGAGCTAAAGTAAAAGCGCCGTTGTATTGCTGAGTTAATGTTTGCAGTTCAGGGATCACCTGAGCACTTTCTTGGCTCATTGGTGCCCAAAAGTGGATGAGTACAGGCGTCTGCATTGAGGTTTCTAATACTTGACGAAAGTTCTGCTCATTAAGTTCAACAATATGCGGAGATTGCATTTACGTTCCTTGAGGTGTGTTTTGTGGGTACGTTGCAAATATGGGGGGAGATGCTGGTAACTTCAAGATCTAACTTGGTTATCTCAAATAAAAAGAGCCAAAATAGAAAAACGCTATGCTTCTATGTTGATAGAGTGGTGATCTCAACAGGGAAGGCATAGCGTTATCATTGAGGTGGTCAGTGAGGCATAGCGTAAGATACTCAAAACAGAATAAACAACGTAATCGCCAGACTCACACCGACCCAATTAAGGCGGTTTAAAGTCATGAAATATCCAGATTAGGTTCATCAATTGGGAATAATTGATGAGATAGGACAATCATGACATCTTATTGTTACGGAAAAATTACATCGTTACATTAAAGTTTGCGACTGTTGATGCAAAGTTAGTAATTTATGCTGCTTTTCTCAAAATAGGGTCTAGCAAGCGACTCGGTAGAATTCTTTTCAATACCGCGAACACTTTAGTTGGGGTCGTCACTCGGTATCTGAGTTTGGGCTTATCGGCGGTGAGTGCGTGATAAACCGGTTCAATACAACTTTCAGGCGGGAGAACAAAAGCGTTGTTCGATGATTCTTTTTCGAGTCGGTCTTTTTGTTGTTGATAAGCGTCTTGATGAGCGCTGCCAGCAATGGTGATCCATTTATTGAAAGCTTTCAGGGCATTATTTCTAAATTGGGTTTCTATTGGACCTGGCTGCAATAACGAGATATTAATACCACTGCCATGCAGTTCTAAACGTAACGTATCTGTCCAGCCTTCTAGCGCGAACTTTGAAGCGTTGTAAGCACCACGATATTTCATGGCTGCAAAGCCTAATACGGAACTGTTTTGTACGATTCGACCTTCGCCGCGTTCGCGCATGTGCGGAAGTATCTGACAAACAAGATGATGCCAGCCAAAGAAGTTGGTTTCGAATTGCTCTCTGAGACCTTGGGTTGGTAAGTCTTCTAGCGCGCCAGCTTGACCATAAGCGCCGTTATTGAATAAACCATATAATCCGTTAGGCGCTAGCTCAATAGCAAGTTGTGCAGCTTGTTCAATGCTTTCTTGGTTAGAAAGGTCGAGCTGTATGCAGGTCAGTCCCTCATCTTGCAGACGCTGTACATCTTGCGGATGACGACACGATGCAATGATGTGGAAACCACGCTTTTGTAGTGCATGCGCACATGTATAGCCAATACCCGTTGAGCAACCGGTGATCAGAATCGACTTGTTCACGCTTAATCCTTCATTAGAGTCTTTATCGCTCAAGGGTAAAGAATTAATCTTGATGTTGTAACAAGTTTTTTAAGGCTGGTTCTATTCTTGAGTAACTAAAGATAAATCCTATTTCAGTGAGTTTCTTTGGTTTGGAACGAATGCTGTCAAAGAGCAGACAAGAAGATTCACCCATCAGAAGCGACATTGCCCATTTCGGAGTGAATAAGAAATGAGGTCGGCGTAGTTGCTTGGCGAGTGTACTGCTGAACAGTTTGTTGGTGACAGGGTGCGGGGCACACATATTAAATTCCCCTTGAGCGTGAGGAGTTGACAATAAGTGGTTGATGGCTCTCACCATATCAAGCATGTGAATCCAAGGCATGTACTGTTCGCCTGAACCAAGTGGTCCGCCTACTCCGAGTTTGTAGGGCATTAGCATCTTCTTCAACGCACCGCCATTTTCACCTAACACAATCCCCGTTCTTAGTAGTATCACACGCGTCTCATCGGATTGGGCTCTCTTGGCTATATCTTCCCAGTGCGCGCAGACTTTGTGAGGAAAACTTTCGTCTTCTACTTGTAGTGATTCATCAAATGGGTGTTGTTGTTGATCGCCATAGTAACCGACGGCTGAGCCGCTAATAAAAGCGTGTGGTGGGTTGCTACTGGCATGAATTAATTCGACCAGCTTTTCAGTGATGTGCCAGCGGCTGTTACAGATCCTCTCTTTTTGCTCTGTACTCCAACGCTTATCGGCAATCGGTTCACCCGCGAGGTTGACCACCACATCAAAGTCATTGAGATCACTGAGCTCATCAAGAGATTGAATGTAATGAAGGTTATTCTGGTTCAGGTGATTTAGGTTTTGCTTCGCTTTTTCGGGGCTCCGTGTCAACAATGTCACATCGTCAGTATTCCAACTTTTGACCAATTCAGAACCAATAAATCCCGTACCACCAGTTAACAATATCTTCATACCAATCTCCCTATTAAACATAATTATAGACATGGCTTGTTTTTGAACGCCAATCAATACGAAAAAATCACTATAACGATCATAAGGTTTCAATCGTGTGATACCCAAATTACGCCGTATCAATTTACGAAAGAATGAAATTAAATTCATCAGGTTAGGATGTATACCGCTATCACACTTATGCACTTTACTCCGATATGTTACCAACTGCGTAATATTTGTCACATAAGGAATGATAAGGATTTGCCATGATTATTAGTAATTAATAACCAGACACAATTTCAATGACTAGGAGTTGCGATGACGGCAGTGCTTGCTTTGTTTCGAGCCATGTTAGGTAGCCTAAGGGATCTCTTGCCGATCGTGGCGGTAATTGCTTTCTTCCAGCTTGCTGTTTTGCAAGAACCACTCCCTCATCTGTTGTCTATTCTAACTGGCTTAGTGTTGGTGGTTTTTGGACTGACTTTTTTTATCTTTGGCCTTGAAATGGGTCTGTTCCCAATCGGCGAGTCGATGGCTCAAGCTTTTGCTCGTAAGGGGAGCGTGTTTTGGTTATTGACCTTCGCTTTCTGTTTAGGGTTTGGTACCACCATTGCGGAACCCGCATTAACCGCAGTGGCCGCCGAAGCAGCAGAAGTGGCCGCTGAAGGTGGTGTTATTCCCAACTCTCTAGACGAAATGGAACAGTACGCCGATGGTTTGCGTTTCACCGTAGCATTGTCGGTGGGGATCGCCATCTTACTTGGTGTGCTGCGAATCTTAAAAGGTTGGCCAATTCAGTACATGATCATCGGAGGTTATATTGGAGTTGTGGTGCTCACTGCATTTGCTCCTGAAAACATCATTGGGATTGCGTACGACTCTGGCGGAGTGACTACATCGACCATTACCGTTCCGTTAGTGACCGCATTGGGAGTGGGTTTGGCCTCTGCGATTAAAGGGCGAAATCCGATGATTGATGGCTTTGGATTGATCGCCTTTGCTTCACTGCTGCCGATGATGTTTGTCATGGTCTACGGGATGGTGGTGACATGATCAGTGCTCAGCAATTTATTGACACCTTTCTTGGCACTGTCATGGATGTGATTCCGATTGCGGTGATCATCTTCGGTTTCCAATTAGCGGTGCTGCGTAAGCCAGTTAATAACTTAGGCAAAGTGCTGATAGGTTTCTTTTACGTCATTCTTGGGTTGTCGCTCTTTTTGATGGGGTTAGAGCTCGCGCTGTTTCCTTTAGGGGAGACTATGGCAATGCAACTCACCGAACCAAGTTTTTTGACTGAGTTCAAGGTCAGTTCAGGCCTTACCTTGGCTTGGTTTGATTATTACTGGGTTTACCTTTTCGCGTTTTGTATTGGGTTCAGTACCACGATAGCCGAGCCCTCTTTGATTGCAGTGGCGATTAAGGCGAACCAAGTATCTGGTGGCAGTATTAGTGTTAACGGGCTGAGGATCTCCGTGGCGTTAGGCGTAGCGATTGGCATATCGCTAGGTAGTTATCGCATCGTGGCTGGCGACCCTATCCATTACTACATCATTGTTGGTTATGTCATTGTGGTGATTCAGACCTTTTATGCTCCCAAATTGATTATTCCATTGGCTTACGATTCTGGTGGGGTTACGACATCAACGGTGACGGTTCCTTTAGTGACGGCACTTGGGTTGGGACTCGCGTCAACGGTGCCAGGAAGAAATCCGCTAATTGATGGCTTTGGGTTGATTGCTTTCGCGAGCTTATTTCCAATTATATCCGTGATGGGGTATGCACAAATAACGCAATGGCTAAACCGATCACAATCCTCTAAGGAGAGCAAAGATGCGCTTTAAACTTATCTTAGCGTTTGTAGAAGAGAGCAAGACCGATATCGTGCTCGACGCCGCGCGTGATGCGGGTGCAACAGGGGCAACCGTGATTAACAATGCCAGAGGGCAGGGGCTAAACCAAAAGCGCACCTTCTTTGGGTTAACGTTAGAGGTGCAAAAAGATGTGCTGCTGTTTGTCGTTGAGGAGCATCTAGCAAGGCATATTCTTGAAAGAATTAGTGAAGTGGGGGAGTTTGACCAAGAATCGGGACAGGGTATTGCAGTACAGATAGATGTGGAAGATGCAGTCGGCGTTGCGCATCAAGTTGAGACGTTAACAAAGGTTGTGGAGGATGAGCTATGAGTACCAATGAAAAGATCCGAGTAGGCGATGTCATGGCCAATACGTATGTGATTATCGATGGGCTAACTACGGTGTTAGAAGCGATAGAGATGGCGAAGAAGCACAAAGTGAAGGCAATCATTGTCGATAAACGCCACGAGGATGATGAGTACGGTATCGTGTTGATGAATGATATTGCTAAGAAAGTACTGGCTAAGAACCGTTCTCCGAAGCGAACCAATGTTTATGAGATCATGACCAAGCCAGCGCTAAGCGTGTCTGCCGATATGAATGTGAAGTACTGTGCACGCTTGTTTGAGCGTTTTGGTATCAGTCGTGCACCTGTGGTCAGTGACCATAAAATAGTCGGTATGGTTAGTTACAATAATATCGTGATCAACGGTATGGCGAGAGATGACGTGTAGCTGTTAGATACGTACAATAGGCTCATAAATTTTATGGAGAAGTACGTGTGAAATTATTTTTTGCTTCAGACCTACACGGTTCGCTGCCAGCAACAGAAAAGGTATTAGAACTCTACCAAGCGTCTGGTGCGCAATATTTAGTGCTATTGGGTGACATTCTGAATCATGGTCCAAGAAACCCTATCCCTGAAGGATACAATCCGCCGGCGGTTGCAGAGAAGTTGAATGCGTTTTCTCAAGAGATCATTGCTGTTCGTGGTAACTGCGATAGCGAAGTGGATCAGATGTTGTTGTCTTTTCCAATGATGATGGATTACTCGTGGGTACTATTAGAATCAGGCCAACGTATTTTTCTAACTCATGGTCATTTGTACAACACCAATAAACGCCCTGCGCTGAAGGCGGGCGATATTATTGCCCATGGTCATACTCATATTCCTGTTGCTGAATACCAAGATGACATCTTTATCTTTAATCCTAGCTCGGTGACATTCCCACGAGATGGTCACGCGGCTAGCTACGGTGTATATGAAAATAAAACGTTCAAAGTTATTAGCCTTGAGGGTGACGTAATTGTGAGTGGCGAGCTTTAAATAAACTCAATCGGCGGCGTTAGAAAAGGCTTACTTTGAGTCTACGTGGCCGAGGTCCCTGTCTGGAGCAATGATGTTTCGCACTCTTTGCTTCAGAACTTTAGCCTCAGGAAAACCGTCGTCCGCTTTTCTTTCCCAAATCTGTATTCCATTACAAAAAACCTCAAATCGACCTCCGGTATCAGGGTGTAAACTCACTTGCTCTATCTCTTCACTGAAAGTATGCAGTAACTCTTGGCATAACCAACTAGAACGAAGCATCCAATTGTATTGACGACAATAGTGTATTGCGATGGTTGCCTTGGTGATTGATGCACTTACCGAGCTTGGTTCTGTATTCATAGATACCCCTAAAAATCCTAAAACAGTAGTTTGATGTCAACAGTTAATAAAAAAGGGGCATCATGCCCCTTTCTATTGGTATATCGTTTAATGATATACAGTAAATCACTGTTGAGTTTTAGCTTAATCTGATTTTAGTTTGAGAATAACACCGTAGAACCATGATTTAGGCTAGTGAGCAGCAGTGCTTTCTGATTAATAATATCAATGCGTCGGCTTTGTTCTGCATCCATTTTAATCACTTGAGTGATCAGCTCGAGTTGCTCTTCCGAAAAATCTTGGCGCTCAGCAGAAGTCACATCTTTAAACTCCGTTGGCGAAATCAGTAAATAGTTATCGTTAATATCCCACTGACCTGTTTCGGAGATATTGATGACGTTTGCGGGTGCAGTCTGAGTGCCATACAGTTTAACTACAGCCATTCTCAGATACGTACCGTTTGGCAAATACTTCGCATTCGATGATAGCTCAACCTTACGCAGTGGCCCGATTGAATCCTCTTGCTTGATATCGCTAATCAGAGTCACCATTTTCGATTGCCATTCGTGTTGCGTAAGCAAGCGTTCTATCTTTGCATCGCTACCCCAGTATAACCAGCCGCTCAAGAAAGCAGAGATAACCAGTAAAATAATGGATAATTTTAATTTCATGTTACTGACCACCGTTACAAATGTCGTGTACATCCGACTGGTTTGCGTAAATTCTTAGAGTTACATTCTCGCTCGAGTAATCTTGCGGGTGAATATAGTTTAGAGCTAGATTGTTACCTTGTCCGCCTGTTGCAATCACCTCAGTTGGCTTTAGCATGCCAGTGTGGCTGGTGTTGTAACGCAATACACATTTCTCTATCGCTGGTAGCCAACTAGTCAGAGTCGGGTGGTTAATAGGTGTTTGAACTTTGACACCATTGACCTCTGCTAATGTTCGAAACTCTGACTCTGCTGGGTTCGTTAACGTCAAAACGAGTACTGGCATGATGAAAGCGACAAGCAGTATTCCAAACGTTAACCATTTATTCGGGCTTTCAGTTTTAGGTTTAGCCTGATGGGTCACCTGTTCCGATTCGACATGAGGCTCTTGAGCCTTTGCAATTGGCTCTGGGTCGATAGTTTCAGTGATGACCTCATCAGCTAATGTGGTATTAGCAAATGTTAAGATAGGTTCTACGTCATTTTCTGCAATTTCAGCTGTTGTTGGCTGATCGTTTGATGACAGTGGTGCTGAGCGTTCAACAGTCGCAATAAATTGGTAACCGCGTTTAGGAACAGTCTTAACAAACGCCGGAGACTTGGTTGAGTCTTTTAGCATTTTTCTGAGTGTTGATACCGCTTGCGTTAAGCTGGAGTCGTCCACCTCAAAGCCTTGGTCTCGCCAAACATATTCGTGTAATTCGTTTCGAGTGATAACTTCATTGGGTCTTTCTGACAGCATTAGGAGAATGCGGCTTTCATTACTGCCAAGGCGTACGACTTCACCGTCGCTCATCTGATCAACAAGTGAGTTGCTATTTGGGTCGAATACGAACCGCTGTGCGAGAATAAACTTTGTGCCGATATTACTCATTGAATTCTTCTATTTTAGATGATTTGGGGTGTGAAATAGACAAATCTCAGGTGAAGTCCTGTTAATTCTTCACCAAATCATGGCTTCTTTTATGTTCTTTTATATTTATAACACTCAAGGATAATAAAAACAGATCAAAAAAACAGTGTTTTTATGCTTTTTGACCTTGAATTTACATTTGTCATCCTCATGTTAATGAACAGAAGAGTGGCATAATGTGCAACGCCCCTATGGTTATTCAACATAAAGTATAGATGTTTTGGAGTAAAAATGAGCGAAACGGCAACGCAAAATAAAGAGACTCGTGGCTTTCAATCTGAAGTAAAACAACTACTTCATCTAATGATTCACTCACTGTATTCAAATAAAGAAATCTTTCTACGTGAGCTGATCTCTAACGCATCTGACGCGGCTGATAAGCTTCGTTTCCAAGCGCTATCAAATGGCGACCTTTACCAAGGCGATGCTGATTTAGGTGTGAAACTTTCGTTCAACGCTGAAGCAAATACTTTAACGATCTCTGATAACGGCATCGGTATGAGCCGCGACAACGTTATCGAGCATTTGGGTACGATTGCTAAATCAGGTACGGCTGACTTTTTCTCAAAGCTGTCTGATGACCAAAGCAAAGACTCTCAGCTTATTGGCCAATTTGGTGTTGGTTTCTATTCTGCATTTATCGTTGCAGACGCAGTGACTGTTCGCACTCGAGCAGCTGGACTTGCTAATGACCAAGCCGTGCAATGGCACTCTGCGGGTGAAGGTGATTACACTATCGAAGACATCACGAAAGAATCTCGTGGTACAGACATCATTCTTCATATGCGTGAAGACGGCAAAGAGTTCCTAAATGAATGGCGTCTACGTGAAGTGATTGGTAAGTATTCTGATCACATCGGTATTCCTGTCTCTATCTTCACAGCGGTGAAAGATGACGAAGGTAAAGACACCGAAGAGAAGCATTGGGAGCAAATTAACAAGGCTCAAGCGCTTTGGACTCGTAACAAGTCTGATATCGAGAAAGAAGAGTACCAAGAGTTTTACAAGCACGTATCTCACGACTTTGCTGATCCACTAACCTGGAGCCACAACAAAGTTGAAGGTAAGAACGACTACACAAGCCTGCTTTATATTCCTGCGAAAGCACCTTGGGATATGATGAACCGCGATCATAAGAGCGGCTTGAAACTATACGTGCAACGTGTGTTTATTATGGATGACGCAGAGCAGTTTATGCCATCTTACATGCGCTTCGTTCGCGGCTTGATTGATTCAAACGATTTACCATTGAACGTGTCTCGTGAAATCCTTCAAGATAACAAAGTGACTCAGTCTCTTCGTGGCGCATGTACTAAGCGTGTACTCACTATGCTTGAGCGCATGGCGAAGAATGACAACGATAAGTACTTGGAGTTTTGGAAAGAGTTCGGCCTAGTATTGAAAGAAGGCCCAGCAGAAGACATGGCGAACAAAGAAAAAATCGCTGGTCTACTTCGTTTCTCATCAACGGAAGTGGGTTCTGTTGAGCAAACCATCAGCCTAGCTTCTTACGTAGAACGTATGAAGGAAGATCAAGACAAGATCTATTACCTAACGGCAGACAGCTATGCTGCAGCTAAGAACAGTCCACACTTGGAGCAGTTCAAAGCAAAAGGCATTGAAGTGGTTCTAATGTACGATCGTATTGATGAGTACGTAATGAATTACCTGACTGACTTCGACGGCAAACAGTTCCAATCGATCACTAAAGCGGGCTTAGACCTAAGCAAGTTTGAAGGCGAAGAAGAGAAAGAGAAGCAAAAAGAGACAGAAGAAGAGTTCAAATCTGTTGTTGAGCGCACTCAATCTTACCTAGGTGGTCGTGTTAAAGAAGTTCGGACTACGTTCAAGTTAGCAACAACACCTGCGGTTGTGGTGACTGATGACTTCGAAATGGGCACGCAAATGGCTAAGCTTCTTGAAGCTGCGGGTCAAGCTGCACCTGAAGTTAAGTACATCTTTGAAATTAACCCTGAGCACGCACTTGTGAAACAGATGGCTGATGAAGCGGACGAACAAGCGTTTGGCCGTTGGGTTGAGCTACTACTTGGTCAAGCTATGCTGGCTGAAAAGGGCTCAATGGAAGATCCGTCACAATTCTTAGGTGCAATCAACGAACTACTGACAAAACGTTAGTCTTTCGACTTTGGGCTAAGCTCATAATTATAAATAAAAGCTCGCTAATGCGGGCTTTTTTTGTGAACGTCGCTTAACTTCATCGAAATGTCGCTAAAGTTGCTAATGAGACGAACGCAAACGCTGTCGATACATTCTTTAGTCTTAATTTCAGCAAAATTGAATATTAATGTGATAGAATGCTCGACCTAATCAGCTGGCACTATGAACCTATCATCTCCAGTTGTATGATTTTTAAACGTTATACCGAAACTTACCGTTTTGCTTCTGTTTACAGTTGTGCTTAGCCTCAGTTGTTACTTAACCTCTCTTGTTCGACTTAAATTGAACCAGAGAGGCGGGATAGTGAGCTTCGGTATAAATCATAATTTTTATAAGAGGATTAAACATGCGCATCATTCTTCTAGGTGCTCCTGGCGCGGGTAAAGGTACTCAAGCTAACTTCATCATGAACAAATTTGGTATCCCTCAAATTTCAACTGGTGACATGCTACGTGCTGCTATCAAAGCGGGTACTGAGCTTGGTAAGCAAGCAAAATCAGTAATCGACGCTGGTCAGCTAGTTTCTGATGAAATTATCCTTGGTCTTATCAAAGAGCGTATCGCTCAAGATGACTGTGAGAAAGGTTTCCTACTAGACGGTTTCCCACGCACAATCCCTCAAGCTGATGGCCTAAAAGAA
This sequence comes from Vibrio sp. 10N.239.312.C11, assembly GCF_041466065.1. Taxonomy (NCBI): domain Bacteria; kingdom Pseudomonadati; phylum Pseudomonadota; class Gammaproteobacteria; order Vibrionales; family Vibrionaceae; genus Vibrio; species Vibrio sp. 10N.239.312.C11. The sequence goes on along the minus strand of NZ_JBFSRZ010000028.1, from coordinate 39,412 downwards.
ATGGGTATCGCAGTAGACTACGTTGTTGAATTCGACGTAGCTGACGATGTGATTGTTGAGCGTATGGCTGGTCGTCGTGCTCACCTTCCTTCTGGCCGTACATACCACAATGTGTACAACCCACCTAAAGAAGAAGGTAAAGATGACATCACAGGCGAAGAGCTAGTGGTTCGTGATGACGACAAAGAAGAAACAGTTCGTGCACGTCTAGGTGTATACCACGATCAAACAGCTCCGCTTATCTCTTACTACGGTAAAGAAGCTGAAGCAGGTAACACTAAGTACCTTAAGTTCGACGGTACTAAGCAAGTTGCTGAAGTTAGTGCAGAACTTGAGAAAGCACTAGCATAATTGGCTAACAGCCAGTTTTAGAATTTGATATATTGGAAGCGACCTTAAGGTCGCTTTTTTTGTTTCAATTTTTAGTCATATACCAATCTAGATAAACTCGATTGTGCACTGTTTCCGTGGTACGGCTTAGATTCGCGCGGCTAACGATCAATGTGATGTTGTGATCACCTAGGTTAAGAACGATTATTCTTAAATTTAGTGGCACAACAATGATCTTAAACTTATGTAGATTAGTATATTACGTTCCAGAAAATTACATATTGGTCTCAGGTATCTATGGAAAATAATAACAAGCAGGGCGTTTTACTGGTGAACTTAGGAACACCAGACTCAGCGACCCCAGCTGGCGTTCGTCGATTTTTGAGTGAATTCTTACACGACAAGCGAGTCGTAAACTTAACGCGTTGGTTGTGGTGTCCTATTTTACATGGGGTGATCTTACCGATTAGAGCGCCGAAAGTGGCTAAGCTGTATCAGTCTGTTTGGATGGATGAAGGCTCACCACTGCTTGTGTACTCTCAAAGACAAGCCGAAAAGCTCCAGAAAAAATTACAGATACCCGTAGCGCTGGGTATGACCTATGGTAACCCAAGCCTTAAAACGGGCGTTGAGCAATTAATGGGTCAGGGCGTTGAAGACATCATCGTATTGCCTTTATATCCTCAATACTCAGGCACAACCACAGCGGCCGTATCTGATGGCTTAACCAAGGCCTTTAAGCAGATGCCAGTGATTCCGAGCTATCGCTTTATTCGCGACTACTACGCGCACCCAAGCTACGCAAAAGCATTGGCTGAAAGCGTGCGTAGCCATTGGGATGAAAATGGTAGAGCCGATCATTTAGTTTGTTCTTTCCACGGTATTCCGAAACGATTGGCTGATGAAGGCGACATCTACCCACAGCATTGTGAAGCGACAACAGAGCTCCTTGCTGCTGAGTTAGGCTTATCAGCGGATGATATCACCATGACATACCAATCTCGATTTGGTCGAGAAGAGTGGTTGAAGCCATACACTGACGAGACACTTGAATCATTGCCAAGCAAAGGCATCAAAAAAATCGATATTATGGCGCCTGCATTTTCTGTGGATTGTTTAGAAACGTTAGAAGAGATTTCGGATCAGTGTAAAGAGACCTTCATTGACGCTGGTGGCTCAGACTTTAGCTACATTACGTGTCTGAATGATAGAGACTCGCACATCGATATGATGGCGGAGTTAGTGGCGCTGTATCGTTAAATACGACTTCGCCTAAACTGTCATGCACATCTAAAAATAACAAAAGGGCTGCTCATTGAGCAGCCCTTTTTGATCTGGATGTTTCTTCTTGAAATAGGTCTAGATATTAAGCAACCGAAGTTTCTGCTTTTGGCTCTGCTTCAAGCATCATGTTGCTTTCTACGCCATGCATCCATGATACAAGCTTGCCAGCACAAAGAAGAAGTAAGACGCCACTTATTGTCGCTGTAATTGCGATACCACCGAAGATAGACATTGCGCCAAGCTCACCAACGTGAGAACCCACAAGGCCAGCTACGTAGTTTGCGACAGCGTTGAAGCCAAACCATGCACCCATCATTAGCGATGCGAGACGAAGCGGAGCTAACTTAGTGACCAACGACAGGCCAATAGGAGATAGACAAAGTTCGCCAAGGGTATGGAAGAAGAAAGCACCTACTAGCCACAGCATTGATGTTTTCACTGTTAGGTCGCCACCTTGCTCCATTACAGCGCCCATCATGCACACAAAACCAAGAGCTAGGAAGAACAAAGCCATTGCAAATTTCACTGGAGAATTTGGTTCACGCTTACCAAGCTTAACCCAAAATGCAGCAATGATTGGTGCAAGTGTAATGATGAAGAATGGGTTCAGAGATTGGAACCACGCTGCTGGGACTTCAAAGCCACCAATCATGCGGTCAGTATATTGTTGAGTATAGATATTCATCAGACCGCCAGCTTGTTCAAAGCCCGCCCAGAAAACTATGACGAATAGACCCATAACCAGAATAACTTTTAATCGATCGAACTCTTCTTTGGTTAGTGGCGTTTTTTCTTTTGATTTGTTCAGTGCTTTTGCTCGCGCAGCTGCGGGCACTGAACCAATGTTACCTAACCAAGATTGAGCCATTGTCATTTGCATGATTAAGCTAATAACCATACCAATACCAGCGGCTAAGAAACCTGCTTTCCAGCCGAAAGAGTCGACAGCAGCGCCTGAAATCAAGCCACCTAATAATGCACCTAAGTTGATGCCCATGTAGAAAATGGTGAATGCACCGTCACGGCGGTTATCGCCTTCTTGGTATAGGTCGCCAACCATGGTCGAGATGTTTGGCTTAAACATACCGTTACCACTGATAAGTAGTGCTAAACCTAGATAAAGAGCATTTACTTGGTCTAAGCCAATAGCGCCGTTAGGAAGAGCGAGTGTAAACTGGCCGAGTGCCATTAATACACCACCCACTAGGATCGATTTACGTTGTCCTAAGTAGTTATCGGCAATCCAGCCACCGATCAATGGCGTGATGTAGACTAAGCCAGTGTAAATACCGTAGAGATCAAGTGCGTCTTTCGTTGACCAACCAAGTCCACCGTTGAGGGTCGTGTCAGTCAAAAATAAAACAAGGATGGCACGCATCGCGTAGTAGGAGAAACGTTCCCATAGCTCTGTGCTAAATAATAAAAATAGGCCTCTAGGGTGGCCAAAGATGTTGTGATTGCTTGGCATAAGTTTTACTAATTTTAGATATTAAAAGATTTTATAGTCATTCATGTATACACAGTAGGGTAAAAGTCTGCAATAGGCGTATTTTGTGGTCACGATAACTTGGTTTTGCTAAGACGTTGATATTAAATAAATTTACTTTTAATGTGGCCCATTCTACTTGTGCTGCAAACTAATTTTCCATATTTGACCTGGTTGGTTAGTAACCTTTTTTAAAACCCTATCCAATAAAAATGTTTAGATCTATTGCCCTAGCCTATCGTTATGATCTTATAGGGAATGTTATTCATATTATCTGCGATATACATATGCTTACAGCAATGAGTCTTTTGATCTCTAAATGTTCCTTGTACAATGACTGACCAAATTTTTTACCTATGACTTTTTGGTTGATAAGTCTGTCTGTTCCGCGTAATTTCTCGCTTATCAGGACTCATTTATTAACGGCGACTAAATTGTTTTAGGCTGTGGTTAAATGTCCAAAGAACGAAGATGGCGAGTTAAATGAAACGTTGGTATTTACTTTACTGTAAGCGTGGTGATCAAAAACGCGCTCAACAGCACCTAGAAAATCAGGGGGTAGAGTGCTTTTACCCTCAAATAGAAGTCGAAAAGGTAGTGAGAGGGAAAGAGAAGTTGGTCCAAGAACCGCTGTTCCCATCATATATCTTTGTCCGTTTTGATTATGAGCAAGGCCCAAGCTTTACTACCGTTCGTTCAACTCGTGGTGTTGTCGACTTTATTAAGTTCGGTGCAAGGCCGTATGAAGTCCAAGGTGATTTGGTTTTTGAGCTAAAAGAGTTCGAGAAGTGTTGCAGTAGCGAAGTTGAAGATTGCTGTGTTGAGTTTGAATCAGGGCAAGTTGTCAAAATTAATAGTGGCCAGTTTGCGGGTGTTGAAGCTATTTACCATCAGAAAGATGGCGAAGCTCGATCCATTATGCTCGTAAAAATGATCAGCCAAGTGGTTCCGATCAGTATTGAAAACGAAGCACTACAAGCTCACGTATAAGTGAAATATTAAAAAGTAAAAACTAGGCTTAAAACAAAAAGGCGCATAATACGCCTTTTTTAGTATTTGATTTTTCAAACGCTTAAGCGTTATAGGCGTCGTTGTGAACGGCTTGTACCGCACGGCCTGATGGGTCTACACAGTTTTTGAATGACTCATCCCACTCGATCGCTTTTGCTGATGAACAGGCAACTGAAGGGCCGCCAGGTACACACTCTGCCGCCGATTCTAGAGGGAATAGCTCCTCAAAGATTTCACGGTAAGCATAACCTTCTTTGGTTGTTGGTGTGTTGTAAGGGAAACGGAACTGAGCAGCTTCCATTTGTTGATCCGTTACTTTTTCTTCAGCCGTTGCTTTCAATGTATCAATCCAGTCGTAGCCAACACCATCAGAGAACTGTTCTTTTTGGCGCCATGCGATTGAATCTGGTAAGTAGTCTTCAAAACACTCACGTAGGATGTGTTTCTCCATTTTACCGTTACCGCACATTTTGTCTTCAGGGTTTAAACGCATAGCCACATCGATGAACTCTTTATCCAAGAATGGTACACGACCTTCGACTCCCCATGCTGCAAGTGATTTGTTTGCACGGGCACAGTCAAACATGCTTAGAGCAAGAAGTTTACGTACCGTCTCTTCGTGGAACTCTTTTGCGTTTGGCGCTTTATGGAAGTACAGGTAGCCGCCAAAGATTTCATCAGCACCTTCACCAGAAAGTACCATTTTGATACCCATTGCTTTGATCTTACGAGCAAGCAAGTACATTGGCGTCGATGCACGAATGGTCGTTACATCGTAAGTTTCGATGTGGTAGATAACATCACGGATGGCATCTAAGCCTTCCTGAATGGTGTAAGTCATCTCATGGTGTACAGTACCGATTTTGTCCGCAACTTCACGTGCAGCAATCAAGTCGGGAGCATTTTCTAGGCCAACAGCAAATGAGTGTAGTTGTGGCCACCAAGCTTCTGATTGCTCATCATCTTCGATACGCATTGCTGCAAAACGCTTAGCGACTGCAGAAGTGATTGATGAATCAAGGCCACCAGATAGAAGTACACCGTAAGGAACGTCAGTCATTAGTTGACGCTTAACAGCAGCTTCTAGCGCTTCAGTTAGCTCTTCTTTGCTTGTGCTGTTACCTTGAACGGCTGCGTATTCGTTCCAATCGCGGATGTAGTAGCGTTGAGGTTCTGCATCTTTAGAAGAGTAGAAGCTACCAGGAGGGAACTCACTGATCGTCTTACAAACTGGAACCAGTGCTTTCATCTCTGAAGCAACGTAATAGTTGCCGTGCTCATCGTAGCCTTGGTAAAGCGGGATGATGCCAATATGGTCACGGCCGACTAGGTATTCGTCTTTCTCTTCGTCATATAAAACGAAAGCGAAAATACCGTTAAGTTCTTCTAAAAGGTCGGCACCCATCTCTTGGTAAAGCGCAAGAATGACTTCACAATCAGAGTCAGTTTGGAACTGGTATTTATCTTCGTAGCGAGCGCGAAGTTCTTTGTGGTTATAGATTTCGCCATTAACTGCAAGAATGTGCTTTTTGTCTTGGCTGTATAGTGGTTGAGCACCACTGTTTAAGCCGACGATAGCTAGACGCTCGTGAGCAAGGATAGCTTTTTCACCTGCATAGATACCAGACCAGTCTGGGCCACGGTGACGAAGCTTTTTAGACATTTCTAAAGCAATAGGGCGAAGTGCTGCGGCATCACTTTTAATGTCGAGAATGCCAAATACTGAACACATAGAACTTCCTTTTAAATAATTTCTAAATCAACTGCATTCAATTTGCCATTCTGGCTAAAAAAAGCAACCGAATGTGAGCAAAAAAATAATATAAAGGGGTTTATGTTAGAAAATATCTACTTTTAAGGTGGTTTTGGTGAGTGGCGTCTAATTGCGGTTGGTTTTTTGAACAAAAACCTCTCAAAAGTGCAAAAAAATCGCAATTTTGAGAGGTTAAATGGAACATGTTGAATATCATATTTTATTGATGTTCGGATTCAATTGTTCACAAACATGTCGGGCAAAACCGCTACCAGCTTCGCTGTAAATGTTAAATGCCGCATCGACGCCATTCTCTTTCAGTGTTTCGAGCTGATCTGGATATTCGGCAATTGCCGCTATTTGACCTTTAAAGTTTCGTGATTTTAATTGTTCTAAGGCGGTTTGATTACCTTGGTGGTGAGGCATAGCCAAGATCACCAGTTTTACGTTTGCTGTGTCTAAGATTCGTTCCCAGAAATCCGGGTCAGTTGCGTCACCAGAAATAACGTTTCTGCCATGGCTTCTGTGGTTATGTGCCGCGTCTTCACGAACTTCTACACCTAAACTCACTTTGCCGTAGCGTGAGCGTAATTCGTCGTAGGCACCAGTACCAATGCGTCCCATACCAAGAATTAGAACCTGAGCCCGACCTGGGTCAATTCGTTTGTCACGTTGGTGGAGCTTCTCAGCAGCGTGCTCTTTTAACCAGCGACCTGATTGTTGATAAAGTTTGTGACCCGCTTTGTTGAGAGGTGCAGCGATTAAGAACGACAATGAAACGGCTATAGCCACTGCCACCAAGATGTCGCCAGACATCCAGCCCATCTTAAAAGCAAGGCCACCGACGATGAGGCCAAATTCACTGTAGTTAAACAGTGACAAAGAAGTGAGTAGGGAGGTTCGAACACGGAACTTGAATCGGTTTAGTACCAAGAAGTACAGAACGCCTTTCACTGGCAGTAACAATAAGAACAAGACTGCAAGCATAAAACCCTGAATAGTTGGCTGTTCTGACAAGCCAATATTCAAGAAGAAGCAGACGAGGAAAAGCTCTTTGAGGTTAAACAGCGACTTCGATAGCTCTGAAGCTTTTGGGTGACCGGCTAATAGCATACCTAGGATAAGGGCACCTAAGTCTGGTTTTACTCCTACAAACTGGAACAAGCCAGCACCAACAACTAATGCGAAGAAGATACCGAATAGCACCAACATTTCACCGTGCCCAACCCAATCGAGGACTTTGTAGAACAATGGGCGAAAGAAAGGCAAAGCGAACAGTGCGATCGCATACCACTCTGGAATTTTGCCCGTCGATGCAGTCAAGAATACGACAGCAAAGATATCTTGCATGACCAGAATGCCAATCGCTAGTGTGCCATAGGTAGCATTCATTTCCCCTTTCTCTTGTAGAGACTTGACCGCAAATACAGTACTAGAAAATGAAAGAGCAAAACCGAGTAGAACGATCTGTTCTATTGACATGGCTGCTAGAGATGAAATACCTAGGAACTTAAAACCAAATAGAGCGGCTGCAAAAAACAGAGTGGATAAAAGATTGTGGATCGTTGCGCCAGCCCAGATCTCTTTAGAGAGTAGGGTTTTGATGTCCAGCTTTAAGCCAATAGTAAATAAGAGAAGGGTGACACCAAGGTCAGCCAAAGTAATGATGGTGTCATTGGTTTCAAAGCCAAGGGCATAAAGCCCGAAACCTGCAACCAAAAAACCAACTAATGGGGGGAGGTGGCATTTTAAAGCAATAAATCCTGCGATAAACGCAGTGGATATTAATATAAGTTCCATAACTTGTTGTTGTAGTTCCCTAGCTTAAAAAAACGGGCCGTGTTTATACAAACACGGCCCGCGGAAAATCAGAATTGTTTTCTTTAGTCTTCAAGAAGCTTTTGCAGTAACACACCGTTGAGCATGGCGCGCTTAATCATGGCAAAGGCTCCCATCGTAGGATGTTTATCGATCTGTGATGCTACAATAGGCAGGCCGCTATGGAAAGTCGTTAACGACTGATTCTCTACATTGCGCTTAATTGCAGGGAAAACAATCTCTTGTGCCTTAGTAATATCACCAGCAATGATTACTTTTTGAGGGTTAAACAGGTTGATCGTCATCGCGATAGCCTTACCTAACTGGTTTCCTACTCGGACTAAGCTTTGCTTCGCGAGTTCATCGCCATTGATTGCGTGGTCACAAACATCTTGAATCGTAATATGTTCAAGTTCCGTTAAAGAAGATTCATAGCCTTGCTTAATGAGTTTCTGCACTCGATCAACGATGGCAGGGTTTGCCGCTACGGTTTCAAGACAACCGAAGTTACCACACTGGCATTGTTCCCCTAGCGGATCAATTTGGATATGACCAATTTCACCCACGTTACGGTTATGGCCTAAGAAAACCTGTCCATTAACGATAATACCAGCACCCGTACCACGGTGCACACTGACCAAAATAGAATCTTGACTGTCTTTACTTGCACCGAAGTAGTGCTCAGCAAGCGCCATTCCTCTAACGTCATTACCAACAAAACAAGCCACATGGAAAGTATCGCGAATAATATCGCTCAATGCGAGGTTATCGATGTCCGTGTTTGGCATGTACTCAACAACACCGGTCGTTGGGTTGACCAAGCCTGGAAGGGTGACACCAATGGCAATCAGTTGGTCGATCTTTGGCTGATGCTCAGCAATGAAAGCCTTGAGGTTATTGACCAAGCCTTGTGTAAGGTCTGATTGGTCTGAATAATCTAGGTCTTGTTGTTGGAAAGCCAACTCACGACCACCAAGGTCATGAAGGCTTATTTGAATATAGTCTCTACCTAAGCGTACAGCGACAGAATGAAAAGGGTCGACTTCTGTGGTTAGGGAGATCGCGCGTCTACCGCCAGTAGACGCTTGTTGCGCAACCTCTTTAATGAGGCCGCGCTCCAAAAGTTGGCGGGTAATTTTTGTAACACTTGCCGGTGCGAGTTGGCTTACATCAGCCACTTGTATACGACTGATAGGCCCTTGCTGGTCTATTAGTCGGTATACCGCCGCACTGTTTAGTTGTTTAACTAAGTCTACGTTACCTATTTGTCCGCCATTCATACTTAATTGTGCTCGTATTGTCCATTAACAACAGTCGCTTTAACGTTAAAGTCTCGGTCAAATACAGCTAGGTTTGCAACCATGCCTTTTTTGATTCGACCTAGCTTGCTTTCTACACCGATAGCCGTAGCTGGGTATAGCGTAGCCATGCGAAGAGCTTCGTCTAAAGCGATACCAGCGTGCTCAACTGTATTCTGAACTGCTTCAATCATAGTCAGAGCTGAGCCGCCCAGTGTGCCGTTTTCATCAACACACTTACCATCTCGGTAATATACTTTCTTACCGACAAAAATAAAGTATTCCATGTCAGCACCTGCAGGAGCTGTGGCATCCGTCACTAATACTAACTTTTCTCCCTTGATTTTGTGCGCAATTCTGATGTTTGCGTAATCAACGTGGAAGCCGTCGGCGATGATACCTGCATAAACTTCTGGCGTGTCGTAAATCGCGCCAACAACGCCAGGTTCACGACCAACCATAGGGGTCATTGCATTGAATAGGTGGGTAGCGAAAGTGATACCAGATTCGAAACTTTGTCGAGCTTCTGCGTAAGTCGCGTTTGTGTGGCCGATAGAAACGACAACGCCTGCTTTGTGTAGGCGCTCGATATGTTCTGGATCATTAAGCTCTGGTGCCAATGTTACTTTTGAAACTAGGTCGCTGTTCTCGCAAATCAGTTCAATCATTTCGCTGTCTGATTTACGAATGTGATCGACGCTGTGGATGCCTTTTTTTGCAACGTTTAGGTATGGACCTTCAAGGTGCAGACCTAGTGATTGGTTTTGGTACTGGTTGTGATATTCACGAGCTGCAGTAATAACTGCACGCATATCTTCGTCTGAAGAAGTGATGAGCGTTGGCAAGAAGCTAGTACAGCCTGATTTAAGGTTTGCTTCGTGCATGATCTGCATTGTTTCTGCTGTGATCTCATCGTTAAGCATTACACCGCCACAACCATTCAGTTGTAAGTCAATGAAACCTGGGCTTAGGCTTGCTCCGTTTAGATCGCGAACCTCGATTCCTTCTGGCAATTCAGAGATAGGACAGACTTTTTTGATCAGTTCATTTTCTATTACGACGGCATGATCGGTTAGAACATCACTACCAGTGTAAATTTTACAGTTACTTAGCGCGTACATAGTCAGCTAATCCTTATTTCGTGAGATCTTTTAAATTTGTTCGTTACCTAAATGTGGACTTAGTTTGCGAGCATCATTTACGTAACGATTTATCTTTTATGGGCGAACGGCTTCAAAATGGGAAGCTATTTAAGTTGTTGAAAAACATATGAACAATTGATCTTTATTATACATTTAGGTTCATTGTTAATGATTGTTCATAGGGTAATCTAAAGTTAGGAATATCATGTTTTTGCCTAATGATTAGATTTGAATTTTATCTATAAACGCTCATTTTTTTGAATGATAAAATAAGTTTTATGATCTCGCTAGCAAAAACCTCTGGATTTGGTAAAAACTGGTGATTAGGATCACAAATGGTAAGGTTTTAATTTGCGGGGCAAAATTAATTGAATACACTGAATAGGACTAAATTGAGCGACTAAAATAAGTTTCTCAAATGAATTCTAAAAAATCCTATAGGGGGAAACAACTGGTGAATATTCTAGGATATGCACAGAAGCTAGGTAAGGCATTAATGCTACCTATCGCAACACTTCCGATTGCGGCGCTTCTACTACGTTTAGGTCAAGGCGATCTACTTGATATTCCATTCATGGCAGAAGCTGGTGGAGCTATCTTCGGTAACCTACCATTGCTATTTGGTCTAGGTATCGCGATTGGTCTTTCTAAAGACGGTAACGGCGCAGCAGGTCTTGCTGGTGCAGTTGCTTACTTCGTACTAACAGCGACAGCAACAACAATTAACGCTGACGTAAACATGTCATTCTTCGGCGGTATCTTCGCTGGTATCATCGCAGGTCACTCTTACAACGCTTTCCATGCAACACGTCTTCCTGAGTGGCTGGCTTTCTTTGCGGGTAAACGTTTAGTACCTATCATGGCTGGTCTATTTGCACTTGTTGCAGGTGCTGTGTCTGGTGTGGTTTGGCCTGGTGTTCAATCTGGTCTAGACGCACTGGCTCACGCAGTATCAACATCTGGCGCTATTGGTCAATTCGTTTACGGTACTCTTAACCGTGCACTTATCCCTGTAGGTCTACACCACGTATTGAACTCATACTTCTGGTTCGGTATGGGTACATGTCAAGAAATCATCGTTGCTGGTCAAGGCGCATTCGCTAACATCACTCAACTTTGTGTTGACCCATCACTAGCTAAAACTCTAGTTGTTGGCCAAGAGCACACATTCACATTCGCTAACTCTGTAACTCCAGAAATCACTACTGTAGTTAAAGAAGTGACTGAAACTGTTAAATCTGGCGACCTACACCGTTTCTTCGGTGGCGATAAAGGCGCTGGCGTGTTCATGAACGGTTTCTTCCCAGTAATGATGTTCGGTCTACCAGGTGCTGCACTTGCAATGTACCTAGCTGCTCCTGCTGAAAAACGCAGCCAAGTTGGTGGCGCACTGTTCTCAGTTGCATTCTGTTCATTCCTAACAGGTATCACAGAGCCGCTAGAATTCATGTTCGTATTCCTAGCTCCTGCTCTATACGCAATGCACGCTGTATTTACAGGTCTGTCTCTAGTAGTTGCAAACATGTTTGGTACTCTACACGGTTTCGGTTTCTCTGCTGGTCTTATCGACTTCGTATTGAACTGGGGTCTAGCAACTAAACCATTCGTACTACTACTAATCGGTCTTGGTTTCGGTGCTCTATACTTCTTCACTTTCTCTTTCGCAATCCGCGCTTTCAACTTGAAATCGCCAGGTCGTGAAGATGATGACGAAGCTGTAGCAGCTCCTGCTGGCGACGCACCAAAAGGTGAAGTTGCACGTCAATACCTGAAAGCACTAGGTGGTCACGACAACCTAACTTCAATCGACGCTTGTATCACTCGTCTACGTCTAACTCTTAAAGACCGCTCTATCGCAGATGAAGCTGTTCTTAAGAAGCTTGGCGCTAAAGGTGTGGTTAAACTAGGTGAGAACAACCTACAGGTTATCCTAGGCCCACTAGCTGAAATCGTAGCTGGCGAAATGAAAGCTATCGGTGCAGGTGAAGACCTATCTGATGTAAAACTTCCATAGTGACGGAAGTGCTTAATTAAGAAGTAAAGTTACTCTTAAGTAAGTTTCAAATTGAAAGCCTCCCAAACGGGAGGCTTTTTTGTGCCTACTGTTTAAGGTCAATGAACCCGGTTCGTTCTATTCTTCATCGAATAGCAGAAATAATCGCAATTAACGGACGGTTCTTATTGTGCAAAGGCGAAGAATTGTGGATGATTAGCAACAATGATCTTTCTATCTTTGACAGGCGCTGTAAGCGACCATTTTCATTGGTACAAAAGATAACTTTCTCTGACAATACTAAATACATAGAGGTGCTATAGATGAGTGAAGCTGAGGCTCGTCCATCGAATTTCATTCGCCAAATTATCGATAAAGATTTAGCGGATGGTACACACAGTAGCGTGCATACTCGTTTCCCGCCGGAGCCAAATGGCTACCTGCACATTGGTCACGCTAAATCTATTTGCTTGAACTTTGGTATTGCTCAGGACTACCAGGGACAATGTAATCTTCGTTTCGATGATACAAACCCTGAAAAAGAAGACGTTGAATACGTTGAGTCAATTAAGAATGATGTAAGCTGGTTAGGCTTTGAATGGTCTGGTGATATTTGTTACTCATCAAACTACTTCGATACGCTTTACGCTTATGCTGTGGAATTAATTAATAAAGGCTTAGCGTACGTTGACGAGCTAAGTCCTGATCAAATCCGTGAGTACCGTGGCACGCTAAAAGAGCCAGGTAAAGCGAGCCCATACCGTGATCGCAGCCCTGAAGAGAACTTAGCGTTGTTCGAAAAAATGCGTGACGGTGGCTTTGAAGAAGGTAAAGCGTGTCTACGTGCTAAGATCGACATGAGCTCTTCATTCATGGTTATGCGCGATCCTGTTATCTACCGTGTTCGTTTTGCTCACCACCATCAGACTGCAGACAAGTGGTGCATTTACCCAATGTACGACTTCACTCACTGTATCTCTGATGCGCTAGAGGGTATTACGCACTCTATCTGTACGCTTGAATTCCAAGATAACCGTCGTTTGTATGACTGGGTTCTAGACAACATCACGATTGATTGCCAACCTCGTCAGTACGAGTTTAGTCGTCTGAATCTTGAATACACGGTAATGTCGAAGCGTAAGCTGAACCAACTTGTGGTTGAAAACCTAGTTCAAGGTTGGGACGATCCACGTATGCCAACTATTTCTGGTTTGCGTCGTCGTGGCTTCACTTCAAGCTCGATTCGTGAATTCTGTAAACGTATTGGTGTGACTAAGCAAGAGAACATGATTGAGTTCGGTTCACTTGAATCTTGTATCCGTGATGACCTGAACGAAAATGCACCTCGTGCAATGGCTGTTCTTGATCCGATTAAGGTCGTGATTGAAAACTACGACGCTGATACAGTAGAAACATTAACGGTAGCAAACCACCCGAACAAGCCAGAAATGGGTACTCGTGAAGTACCATTTACACGAGAAGTTTGGATTGAGCGTGATGACTTCCGTGAAGAAGCAAACAAAAAGTACAAGCGTTTGGTTCTAGGTAAAGAAGTTCGTCTACGTGGTGCTTACGTGATCAAAGCTGAACGTATCGAAAAAGATGCAGAAGGCAACATTACGACTATCTTCTGTTCTTACGACAATGAAACATTGGGTAAGAACCCTGCAGATGGGCGTAAAGTGAAAGGCGTTATTCACTGGGTATCTGCTGATAAAGCGTTGCCTGCTGAGATTCGTTTATACGATCGTCTATTCACAGTGCCAAACCCTGCTGCTGCAGATGATTTCGCTGCAACGCTAAACCCTGAATCACTTGTTACGCTAAACGGTTTTGTTGAACCTAGCCTAGCAGAAGGTGTGGCAGAGCAAGCGTATCAGTTTGAACGTACAGGTTATTTCTGTGTAGATTCGAAAGACTCTAAAGCAGACGCGCTAGTATTCAACCGCACGGTTGGTCTACGTGACACTTGGGGTAAAACTGAGGCTTAATGGCTTTGTTTTTCTCTACTCTATTTTTCCAAGCTCTGTTTCTCGGAGCTTAGTTTCTCAAGAGACGCTTAATAAAAAACCGGCTTAGAGCCGGTTTTTTTGTGTCTGGGAAATAACCAAATTGTGGGCCAAGCTACTGTGATTCTTAATACAATATCAGCCCAAATAAAAAACGCCGGCCTAAGCCAGCGTTCTGTGTTACTTCTTCGCTTTATGTGCGTCTGGGTTGCCTTTGCAATCCCCAGTGATGCTTTTACCATACAGATACAAACTGTGGTTAGTTAGCTGTACATTGTAGCGTTGAGCGATTTCTTTTTGTCTTTCTTCGATAAGATCATCAGAGAACTCGATAACTTCACCGCAGTCTAAACATACTAGGTGATCGTGGTGATGCTGTGTTGAAAGTTCGAATACAGACTTACCACCTTCAAAGTGGTGACGAGTTACAATGCCTGCATCATCGAATTGGTTTAGTACGCGATAAACGGTCGCAAGACCAATCTCTTCACCTAAGTCGATCAGCTTTTTATATAAATCTTCAGCACTAATATGTTGGCAGTCTGGTTGTTGTAATACTTCTAAAATTTTGAGCCGTGGGAGGGTCACTTTAAGACCAGCATCTTTTAGCGCTTGATTATTGTCTGACATATACTTTCCTGTTGATGATCTGCAGCAATTAACAGAATTCAATATTAATACCATTATAGTTTAGTCAGGCATAACAATAAACCACGAACTTCAAAGGGTTACTCACTGACATCACAATCTGTTTTGTAAATTGGAAGTATCTCACTTATAGTGGAGGTACGACCAGCCAGGTGACGGTGTTTTTTGATATGAACATGGATTGTTGTTATGAATAAGCAACTCGCAAAAATATATAAACCTAATATTGTAAAATTTGCACTCAATATTTGGCCTCCCTTTTGGGGCTCGGGAATTCGAATAGCCCACATTAGCGCTGACTTTAGGGTTGTTAAGACTGTGCTCAAGTTGCGGTGGTGGAATAAGAACGCTAATCGGACTCAATATGGCGGCAGTATCTTTTCTCTTACCGATCCCGTTTACTCGTTAATGTTAATGGGGATTTTAGGTGAGCGATATTATGTTTGGGATAAAGAGGCGAGTATTAACTTTATCAAGCCTGGTCAATCCGACTTGTATGCAGACTTTGAGATAAGCCAAGGGCAACTTGAGGATATCTATCGTCAGACACAACTTGGTGAGAAGTGTTTCCCCGAATTTATCATCCACGTTAAAGATAAGCAGGGAAGTGTGGTTTCGGAAATTCAGCGAACTCTCTATGTGAGAAAGAAGCCACAATTTAGAGAGGATGACGAAGCATTAGAAGCTGAGTGTTGATTGATAAATATTGAATAGAAAAAAACCTCCTATAAGGAGGTTTTTTCATATCTACATAACGGTCATTAATTGTAACAATTAACAACCGCTAATGAATTAGTCTTCAAGCTCTGCTAGGCACATCTCTTCGTGGATTTGTTTAACCCAGTTAGATACACGCTCATCAGTCAGCTCAGGTTGACGGTCTTCATCGATACATAGACCAACGAACTGGCTGTCATCGCCTTCAACTAAACCTTTCGATGCTTCGAATTCGTAGCCTTCAGTTGACGTGTGACCTAGGATAGTACCGCCTTTTGCTTCAACGATATCACGGATAGTACCCATAGCATCGCAGAAGTATTCTGCGTAATCTTCTTGGTCGCCACAACCAAAAATAGCAACAAGCTTAGTTGAGAAATCAATAGCTTCTAGCTCAGGGAAAAAGTCATCCCAATCACATTGTGCTTCGCCGTAGTACCACGTAGGGATACCAAGCAGCAGCAGATCGAAGTTATCGATATCTTCTTTGCTGCTTTTTGCAATGTCTTGAACTTGAACGAGCTGCTTGCCCAATTGCTTTTGAATCATCTTAGCAACAGCTTCAGTGTTACCTGTATCGCTACCAAAGAAGAGACCTACACTTGCCATAGAATCATTACCTTTCATTTTGTCTGTTGTCGGTGTAATAAAGTTCGGAGGAAATCGTTAGATTCCAGTTCCTTCCCAGCTTAGTTGGATTATCCCTTTTGCGATAAAGCCTGCGCAGCCAAGGAAAAGTACTAACCATACGATACGACGACCAAATGCAGGAACATTTCCCTGCTTTAGAACGTCTTTAATTGCCATTCCGATTAGAAAGAAAATCGCGGCAAACAGAAGATCTAAACCAACAGATTCAATGATGTTCATGTAGTCGTAAAGCATGGGAACCTTATATACCAAATTTGCTTGGGCGCACTATATCACTGTTGTGAGATAAAGTTAATCTGCTGTGATTACACAGCTCTCATTTATATCGACTAATCAACCTATCTAAGTGATGAATTTTCTTATTGCACGGAGCACTTCAGCGGGCTTTTCCGCGTGTAGCCAATGTCCAGTATTGGCGATAACATGTGCCTTTGCGTTGGAAAACTGCTGTTGAACGGCGGTTTGATGTTCAGCCGTCAGGTAATCTGAGTCACCACCCTTGATTAGCAAGGTTTTGACCGAGGTTTTGTCAATCGGTTCCCAACCAATAATCTGTGGGTAGTTGTTTAATAGCGAGGCAACATTGAAACGCCATTCCATGATGCCTTGTTCTGATTTGAACAAAGATTTCGTTAAAAACTGGCGAACCCCATCAATTTCGATATGTTTTTCGAGGACCTTAAGCGCCTCTGAGCGTGATGTCGGTTTTTCTTCTATCACAGCTTGTAGGCCTGCGAATACGTTGTCGTGACGACTTTGGGTGTACGCGACTGGTGCCATATCTAAGACAATCAATTTATGCAGCGTCAGATGTTGTGTCAGTGCCATCGCTACCTTGCCACCCATCGAGTGACCAATCACAGTGACACCTTCTAACTCAAGATCATTCAGCAGTTGAGCCACATCTTGTGCCATAGCTTGATAATTATGAGTGTCATTATGGAAAGATTGGCCGTGGTTACGTAGATCGATGCTAAGTACCTGATGATCGGTTTTTAGATCCCTAGCGAGCAAGCCAAGGTTGTCCAAATTTCCGAATAATCCATGGATCAAAACAATGGTGTGACCCTCACCTTCAATTTTATAGTTGAGCTGTACTGACATTTTTATCTTATTCATGGTGGGTTTGACGTAGAGTATCCGCGCGGATCTCGCTATAATCCCTCAGAGTTTAAACATTGAGATTGTGAAAAGCGAATGAAAACAATTGAGGTTGATGAGGACCTATACCGTTTTATTGCGGGTCAGACAGAACGTATTGGCGAAAGCGCTTCAGATATTCTGCGCCGCTTGTTACTGGTTGATAACCAAGGCACGGTTCCGATCGAAGAGATCGTTGAGCCAAAAGGTATCGTTGTTAGCAAAGAGGTAGGCTTTACTCCAGAGAAGTTCGATGGCGTTAAAGAAATGCGCTCACTACTAATATCAGATGAGTTTGCATCACTAAAGAAAGCCATTGATCGTTTCATGCTTGTGTTATCAACACTGCATAAAATCGACCCTTTAAGCTTTTCAGAAGCAACTCAAGTAAAGGGCCGCAAGCGTGTTTACTTTGCAGACAACGAAGCGACGTTGTTAGCAAACGGCAACACAACTAAGCCTAAAGCTATTCCACAAAGTCCTTTTTGGGTTATTACGAATAACAATACAAGCCGAAAAAGACAGATGGTTGAACAGCTTATGAGCCGCATGAATTTCCAAGCAGAATTGATAGAAAAAGTAACAGGTTCAATTTAACGAAATCTGATTTAAACCTCATAATATCCATGGCTAAGAAGATATTATGAGGTTTTTTTGTTTTTAAATTTTATATAAGGATGTCGATAATGGCTATGCACCCTCGTGCCGGGCAGAAAGCTCAGCAGGAAGATCTTCATAATATCCCGGCTTTAGTTGCAAACTATTTCTTACAGCAACCGGATGCTACTAACCCAGATCATAAAGTACTGTTCGGTACTTCAGGTCACCGCGGTACAGCAGACAAATCAACATTTAATGAAAACCACATTCTAGCGATCGCACAAGCGGTTGCTGAGGTTCGTGCCGATCAAGGTACAACAGGACCACTTTTCTTAGGCAAAGATACTCACGCTCTATCTGAGCCTGCTTTTTCTACGGTTATTGAAGTGCTAGTTGCAAACGGCGTTGAAGTTATCGTTCAAGAAAACAATGGCTTTACTCCAACTCCAGGTATCTCGCACGCGATTCTTACGCATAACCTAGTGAATGACAAAAAAGCAGACGGCATTGTTATCACGCCTTCGCATAATCCACCACAAGACGGGGGTATTAAATACAATCCGACACACGGTGGCCCTGCTGAGGCTGAGCTAACTCAAGCGATTGAAGATCGTGCGAATGTGATCATTGCTGAGCAAATGCAAGGCGTTAAGCGCACTCCTATCGCACAGGCTAAACAGTCTGAGCTAGTGAAAGAAGTTGATTTAGTTGCTCCTTACGTTGCTGACTTGGTTAACGTGGTTGATATGGAAGCAATCCAGAAAGCAAACATCAAGATTGGTGTTGATCCACTGGGTGGTAGCGGTATTGATTACTGGCGTCAAATTGGTAAAGCGTACAACCTAGACCTGACTCTGGTCAGTGAAGCTGTTGATCCTTCGTTCCAATTTATGTCTCTAGACAAAGATGGTGTGGTTCGTATGGACTGTTCTTCTCCATACGCAATGGCAGGTTTACTGGCTCTTAAAGATGACTATCAACTAGCATTTGGTAACGACCCTGACTACGATCGCCACGGTATTGTTACGCCAAAAGGCTTGATGAATCCCAACCACTTCCTAGCAGTGTGTATTGATTACCTATACCGCAACCGTGAAGGTTGGGGTAAAGACGTTGCAGTGGGTAAAACACTGGTATCAAGTGCTCTGATTGACCGCGTTGTTGCTGACTTAGGTCGCGAGCTTTGCGAAGTGCCAGTGGGATTCAAATGGTTCGTTGATGGCCTATATAACGGTCAGTTTGGTTTCGGTGGTGAAGAGAGCGCGGGTGCATCTTTCTTACGTAAAGACGGAACGCCTTGGTCAACAGATAAAGATGGCCTAATTCTTTGCCTGCTTGCGGCTGAGATCACAGCAGTAACGGGTAAGAACCCACAAGAATACTACGAAGAGCTTGCTGCTAAACACGGTGAGTCTAAGTATAACCGTATTCAAGCGGTAGCAAATGGTGCACAAAAAGACGTACTTAAGAAGCTGTCTCCAGAGATGGTTTCTGCTGAGACGCTTGCTGGTGATGCAATTACTGCACGCCTAACGCATGCTCCAGGTAATGGCGCTGCGATTGGCGGCCTAAAAGTGACGACTGAGAACGGTTGGTTTGCCGCTCGTCCATCAGGTACTGAAGACATCTATAAGATCTACTGTGAAAGCTTTAAAGGCGAAGAGCACCTAAAAGCAATCGAAGCAGAAGCTCAAGAGATTGTTAATCAAGTATTTGCAGCCGCTGGCCTATAATCGAATACAGATTAGTAGAGTTACAAGGTAAATAGTGAAAGGGTTGATGTGAAAGCATCAGCCCTTTTTTATAGTTTGTGGATAAAGCGGCTAGGACTAAGTGGTTGAATAACTGAATAGATTATCCGTGTGGCCAACTTTGTGGCATCACAAACCAAAACTGCCCTGATTTAGTTTGTCCATGAACGAAGCGATCACCAAACTCGGTGATAGGCTCGCAGGTGAAATCATCAGTGCCCGCTGCCCATTGCTCTTTGGTGAGAGGGTAGAGCACTTCCGTAATTAAATGAGCTTGGTTTTGATAGCACCAAAAACCGTTTACTTGGCTCGAATTAATGTCATAGCCCAAACATTCAGTAGGTACTTTTTGATCTAAGAAGGGGTTGGTATATAGGCGACCCTGCATGAGGAGGTGCTTTAAGTCGACATCAATCTCTGGATATTGCTCAACAAAGGCCGTTGAAGACGACATACCCAGCTGGTGGCTCAACATACGATCGAGCTTCTTATCCAATTGATCATGAGAGTTTGGCCCAAACCATGTTTGTTCATGGAGCAGGTAAAACTTAATCGCCACTTCCCAATGTTGCAGCTTTTGGCTGCTCTCTTCTTCAAGAATAAAGTCGATTGCACCGAGAGTTCTACCTTCCACATTGATCTGAATTTCATCGTACTTGATCGAATAATCAGGTGAAGCTTCGATGACTTGTTCACATAGGTGCTGGTAGAGGAAACTTAACCTAGGATTACCATTGTATGTATGTGATGCATCTATGGTATGAGGGCTTGAGAAGGCTCTGAGACCAGAAACGGGTGGTTTGATTTCCAGTAATGGCGGTGAGTCGATGACCCATTGGTAAAAACGTTGCAGTGCTGTCATCTGTTCCTCATAAACTAGCTCTTTATAAACATAACCCTGGGGCTTTCGACATTCTACCCGTAAATTGATATAACGACGTTATTATAAAGGTAAGCTGGAAATAAAAATGAATAACTTACAATTAGAAAAGCTACTTAACGAAAAACTGCAGCCACAGCAGATTAAAGATTACTGTCCTAATGGTCTTCAAGTTGAAGGTGCAACAGAAGTGAAGCGAATCGTTACTGGTGTGACAGCTTCTCAAGCCTTGATTGATAAAGCGGTAGAACTGAACGTAGACGCTTTGTTAGTGCATCATGGCTTTTTCTGGAAAGGCGAGTCAGAAGCGATTCGTGGCATGAAGGGCAAGCGCATTCGTACCCTGATTAAAAACGACATCAACCTTTTGGGTTACCACTTGCCGCTTGATATTCACCCTGAGTTAGGCAACAACGCCAAGCTTGCTGAGTTGCTTGATATCGAAGTCGAAGGCGGTTTAGAAGGGCACCCACAAGCTGTTGCGATGTTTGGCAAGTTGAGTGCGCCAATGACCGGTTCAGAGTTCGCAGAAAAGATTGGCCAAGCTTTGAACCGCAAGCCATTACACATTGCTCCAGAGAACCAAGACAAAATGATTACGACTGTCGGTTGGTGTACTGGTGGTGGTCAAGACTACATTGAGTTAGCGGCTTCTCAAGGTATTGATGCGTTTATCTCTGGTGAAATTTCAGAGCGCACTACGTACTCAGCGCGTGAGCAAGATATTCATTACTTTGCAGCAGGACACCACGCAACAGAACGCTATGGTGTGAAGGCATTAGGTGAGTGGTTAGCGAAAGAACATGGCTTAGATGTTGAGTTTATCGATATCGACAACCCGGTATAAAAAGAAAATATGGGATGTAGGATACGAGTCACTATAAATTTGTACCCGTCGATGAGACTGGCTAGTTAGAACTCTAATGGATTTTATTTCGAGAGATCTCAAGTAATTCGTCATTCCCTAGACTGACGAAGGAAGGAGTAGGGAATCTCTAAAAGCTTGTCGATACAATTAGTGAGATCCCCAACTCGCTCGTCCCTCACTCTTGAGGATGACGGAGTTGAGAGCATATAAAAGAAAAGGGTTGATGTTAATACATCAACCCTTTTTGATTTTAATCGATTAGAAAAGTCGAAACTTTACTATTCGCGCTCGTGTAGAGCTTGGAAATCACGCTGTTCTTCACCAGTGTACAACTGACGAGGACGACCGATGCGGTTCGTCGGATCGCTGTGCATTTCGTTCCAGTGTGCAATCCAACCGATAGTACGAGACATCGCGAAGATTACTGTGAACATTGATACCGGAATGCCGATCGCTTTCAGAATGATACCAGAGTAAAAATCTACGTTCGGGTATAGTTTCTTCGATACAAAGTACTCATCAGAGAGAGCGATGCGCTCAAGTTCCATTGCTACGTCAAGTAGTGGGTCTTGAATGTTCAGTTCTTTAAGTACTTCGTGGCACGCTTCGCGCATTACCGTTGCACGTGGATCGTAGTTCTTGTAAACACGGTGACCGAAGCCCATTAAACGGAATGGGTCATCTTTGTCTTTTGCTTTTGCTACGTACTCTTCAATGTTGTCTACGCTACCGATCTCTTCAAGCATCATTAGACAAGCTTCGTTAGCACCGCCGTGAGCCGGACCCCACAAAGAAGCGATACCAGCAGCAATACAAGCAAATGGGTTTGCGCCCGAAGAACCAGCTAAACGAACCGTTGACGTTGAAGCATTTTGTTCGTGATCTGCGTGTAACGTAAAGATTTTGTCCATTGCGCGAGCAACAACAGGGTTTACTTCATATTCTTCACATGGATTTGCATACATCATGTGCAGGAAGTTTTCTGCGTAGCCTAGGTCATTGCGTGGGTAGATAAACGGTTGACCGATAGAATATTTGTAACACATTGCAGCCAGTGTTGGCATTTTTGAAATTAGGCGGTATGCCGCAATTTCACGGTGTGTGTCGTTATTAACATCTAATGAATCATGATAGAACGCAGCAAGCGCACCTACCACACCACACATAACAGCCATTGGGTGAGCATCACGGCGGAAGCCGTGGAAGAAACTAGCAATTTGCTCATGAACCATGGTGTGACGTGTGACAGTCGTCTTGAACTCTTCGTATTGAGCTCGAGAAGGAGCTTCGCCGTATAAAAGAATGTAACAAACTTCTAAGTAATCAGCGTTATTGGCCAGTTGATCAATTGGATAACCACGGTGTAGAAGGATACCTTTTCCACCGTCAATATAAGTGATTTGCGATTCACAAGATGCAGTGGCAAGAAAACCAGGATCAAAAGTGAAAAAACCATTAGAACCCAGTGTACGAACGTCGATGACTGGAGTACCAAGTACACCTTCTGTAATCGGCAATTCGATCGGCGCTTGACCTTCAATATGAAGGGTAGCTTTCTTATCCGCCATAACAATCTCCTTTGTTATTATTAATCCGTCCAGGATGTTTATGTGCCATTTTTTTACTGGTCTTACGTCAGAAAGTCAATTTTTCTGCAGCTTTGTGTGCACTTGTTAGTGTTTTTTACATTAAATTCGTTAAAAGTCTGTGCTGTGTAGCATTATTTGTTGCATCAATTGTATTAGAATGTTGCCAGCCGTATAGTGGCGCTGAAAAGTTTGGTTAAAACCTTATAAATGCAAGGCTAAGAAGAAATGTGAGGTGTCTTCGGAAATCTAGCTATTAACAATTATTTTACAATTATCTAAGGCTCAACTTATGTTATTTGTTAAGTTAATGTTAAATTTTGAGGGTTTGCAATCAAATTTTGTCCATAACAATACATAAGGTTATTTAATGACCATCATGCTCAATGGAGCTGAGTGAGCGAGCCCGTGAAAGAAAGAAAGACAAGACCTGTTAATTTAGATTTACAGACCATCCACTTTCCTATCACAGCAATAGCTTCCATCCTACACCGTGTGTCTGGGGTGATTACTTTTGTTGCGATCGGAATTCTGCTTTGGTTACTATCCATTTCCCTCTCTTCCCCTGTAGGCTTTATGGAAGCTAGCGACATTGTCGACGGTTTCTTCGTGAAGTTTATTCTGTGGGGCATTTTAACCGCTTTGGCTTACCACATTGCTGGTGGTATTCGTCACCTTCTTATGGACCTTGGTCACTTTGAAGAGCTGGAATCTGGCGCTAAGAGCGCGAAGGTTGCATTCGCAGCAACAGCGGTATTGTCTCTACTAGCGGGGATCTTAGTATGGTAAACAACGTTTCTACTTTTGGTCGTAATGGTGTGCATGATTATCTATTGATTCGTGCAACAGCCATCATTATGACGCTTTACACTATCTACCTAGTGAGCTTCTGTGCTTTCTCAGGTGATATTTCTTACGCATCTTGGACGCAATTCTTTGGTGGTACTTTCACTAAAGTCTTCACCATGTTAGCGCTTACTTCAATTTTGGTTCACGCGTGGATCGGCTTGTGGCAAGTACTAACTGACTACATCAAATGTGCAAAATTGCGCGTTGGTCTTCAAGTCGGTGTTGTTGCGGTTCTTCTAGGATATTTCTTCTCTGGTCTGTTTATTTTGTGGGGTGCGTAAGTGACTATTCCTGTTCGTGAGTTTGATGCTGTAGTAATTGGCGCTGGTGGTGCTGGTATGCGCGCCGCGCTACAAATTTCTGAGCAAGGCCTATCTTGTGCGTTGCTTTCTAAAGTTTTCCCAACTCGTTCTCATACTGTATCTGCGCAAGGTGGTATCACCGTTGCTCTTGGTAATGCGCATGAAGATCACTGGGAGCAACACATGTACGATACGGTAAAAGGTTCCGATTACATCGGCGACCAAGATGCTATCGAATACATGTGTAAAAATGGTCCTGAGTCGGTTATCGAACTAGAAAAAATGGGTCTTCCATTTTCTCGTTTTGATAACGGTAGTATTTACCAACGTCCGTTTGGTGGCCAATCTAAGAATTTTGGTGGTGAGCAAGCGGCTCGTACCGCAGCGGCAGCCGACCGTACTGGTCACGCACTGTTACACACGCTTTACCAACAAAACATTAAACACAAAACGACGGTTTTCTCTGAGTGGTATGCACTGGATCTTGTTAAAAACGAAGATGGTGCAATCTTAGGTACTACCGCGCTTTGTATGGAGACGGGTGAGGTTTGCTACTTCAAAGCGAAGGCAACAATCCTTGCTACTGGTGGTGCTGGTCGTATTTACGCATCAACAACCAATGCTCACATTAACACTGGTGACGGTGTTGGCATGGCGATTCGTGCAGGCGTTCCAATGCAAGACATCGAAATGTGGCAGTTCCACCCAACGGGTATCGCTGGCGCAGGTGTTTTGGTAACAGAAGGTTGTCGTGGTGAAGGTGGTTACCTTCTCAATAAAGACGGCGAGCGCTTCATGGAACGTTATGCTCCGAATGCTAAAGATTTAGCTGGTCGTGATGTTGTAGCTCGTTCGATGATGGTTGAGATTCGTGAAGGTCGTGGTTGTGATGGTCCATGGGGTCCACACATCAAGCTGAAACTCGATCACCTAGGTAAAGAGACGCTTGAGTCTCGTCTACCGGGTGTATGTGAGCTTTCTCGTACGTTCGCTCACGTTGATCCTGTTAAAGAACCAATTCCTGTAATCCCAACGTGTCACTACATGATGGGTGGTGTTCCTACACAGGTTTCTGGTCAAGCAATTAAACAAACTGAAGACGGTACAGACGTTGAAATTCAAGGTCTATTCGCTTGTGGCGAAATCGCTTCAGTATCAGTACACGGTGCAAACCGTCTAGGTGGCAACTCGCTACTTGATTTGGTTGTGTTCGGTCGTGCGACAGGTCTTCACCTTGGTGAGACTTTGAACAAACAAGCTGAAGCAAAACCTGCAACTGAAGCTGACATTGAACGTTCACTAGAGCGCTACAATCGTTGGGAAAACAGTACTGACGGTGAAGATCCTGCGGTAATTCGTAAAGACCTTCAGCAATGTATGCAGAACAACTTCTCTGTATTCCGTGAAGGTAAAGCGATGGCTGACGGCTTAGAAGAGCTGAAAGTGATTCGTGAGCGTCTTAAAAATGCACACCTTTCAGACAAGTCGACTGAGTTCAACACGCAACGTATTGAGTGTTTAGAGCTTGAAAACTTGATGGAAACGGCATTCGCAACCGCGGTTGCAGCAAACTTCCGTACAGAGAGTCGTGGAGCGCATGCTCGTTTCGACTTCCCAGATCGTGATGATGAGCAATGGCTATGCCATTCTCTGTACAACCCTGAATCAGAAAGTATGACTAAGCGTGGCGTGAACATGGAACCTATCCATCGTGAAGCATTCCCGCCGAAAGCACGTACGTACTAAGGAGATATGACCATGAAACTGAATTTCTCTTTATACCGTTACAACCCAGATGTGGACCAGAAACCTTACATGAAAGAGTACACCCTAGAGGTGGAAGAAGGTTCTGACATGATGCTTTTGGACGCGCTTATTCTTTTGAAAGAGCAAGATCCAACGATTTCATTCCGTCGCTCATGCCGTGAAGGTGTATGTGGTTCTGATGGTTTGAACATGAATGGTAAAAACGGATTGGCGTGTATCACGCCACTGTCTGCACTTTCTGGCCAAGATAAGATCGTAATTCGCCCACTTCCAGGTTTGCCTGTTGTGCGTGATTTAATCGTAGACATGACTCAGTTCTACGATAACTACGAAAAAGTTAAGCCGTTCTTAGTGTCTGATGGCAATGTGCCACCGGCTCGTGAAAACCTACAAAGCCCTGATGAACGTGCTCATTTAGATGGTTTGTATGAATGTATTATGTGTGCATGTTGTACGACTTCATGCCCATCATTCTGGTGGAATCCAGATAAGTTCATCGGACCAGCTGGCCTACTTGCAGCATACCGTTGGCTAATAGATAGCCGAGATACGGCGACAGACGAACGTCTGTCCGATCTTGATGATGCATTTAGCGTTTTTCGTTGCCATGGCATAATGAATTGTGTAAGTGTTTGTCCTAAGGGATTAAATCCGACGAAAGCGATTGGTCACATCAAGACCATGCTTGTGAATCGTTCGGTTTAAGTTATATAAAAATTGCCGCCCTAGAAGTTTTGGGGCGGCCTTTTAATAGCTCGGCATAGACCGCAGCAAACGTGAAAACTACTGGTTAAGGGAAAATATGCACAACGGCGTGATGAAGGCATGGCTCGAGTCTTCACACTTGGCTGGCGCCAATGCAACGTACGTAGAAGAACTCTATGAACTGTATCTTAGTGACCCCGATTCGGTAAGTGACGAATGGAGAAGCGTTTTTGAAGAACTGCCTGTGCAAGCTTCAGAAGCGGTGGAACAACCACACTCTCGTGTTCGTGAATACTTCCGTCGACTCGCTCAAGAAACAAAGCATTACAGTGTCCAAGTTAGTGATCCAGATGTCGATGCGAAACAAGTAAAGGTTCTGCAACTTATTAATGCCTATCGATTCCGAGGGCATCAATCAGCAAATCTAGACCCCCTAGGTTTATGGGAAAGAGATACAGTCGCTGAACTGGACCCTTCTTTCCACACTCTTACCGAAGAAGACCTCAACGAGACGTTTAACGTCGGCTCTTACGCCATTGGCCAAGAGACGATGGTGCTTAAAGATCTCTACAAATCTCTAAAGCAAACGTATTGTGGTTCGATTGGTGCTGAATACATGCACATGACTAATACAGAACAAAAGCGTTGGATCCAACAACGTTTAGAGTCTGTATCTGGTCAACCCTCTTTCAATAAAGAAGAAAAGCAAGCTTTCCTAGAAGAGCTAACGGCTGCTGAAGGTCTTGAGCGCTATCTTGGTGCGAAATTCCCAGGCGCAAAACGCTTCTCGTTGGAAGGTGGTGATGCTCTTATCCCAATGACGAAGGAAATTATTCGTCATGCTGGTGGACAAGGCATGCGTGAAGTTGTTGTTGGTATGGCTCACCGTGGTCGTCTAAACATGCTAGTCAATGTGCTTGGTAAAAAGCCACAAGACCTGTTTGACGAGTTTGCGGGCAAGCACAGCGATGACTCGTGGGGCACTGGTGATGTGAAATACCACCAAGGTTTCTCTGCGGATTTCGCAACACCAGGCGGCAACGTTCACTTAGCACTCGCATTTAACCCATCTCACTTGGAAATCGTAAACCCGGTAGTTATCGGTTCAGTACGTGCTCGACAAGATCGTCTAGACGATAAAGACGGCAGCCGTGTACTTCCAATTACTATCCACGGTGATTCAGCTATCGCTGGTCAGGGTGTAGTGCAAGAGACGTTTAACATGTCTCAAGCGCGTGGTTTCTGTGTCGGTGGTACGGTTCGTATCGTTGTAAACAACCAAGTTGGTTTTACGACGTCTAACCCTCGCGATACACGTTCTACGATGTACTGTACAGATATCGCGAAGATGGTTCAGGCTCCGATTTTCCACGTTAATTCTGATGATCCAGAAGCGGTTGCGTTCGTAGCGCGTCTTGCATTGGATTACCGTAATACCTTCAAGCGTGATGTTGTTATTGATTTGGTTTGTTACCGTCGCCACGGTCACAACGAAGCCGATGAGCCGAATGCAACACAGCCTTTGATGTACCAAAAAATCAAGAAGCATCCAACACCACGTAAGCTTTACGCTGACGTGCTAATGGAGCGTGGAGAGTTTGGTATTGATACGGCAACTCAACTGGTTAACGAATATCGTGATGCACTTGATCACGGTGAAGTTGTGGTTAAAGAGTGGCGCCCAATGGCACTTCACTCTGTGGACTGGTCTCCTTACCTAGGTCACGACTGGAACATCGAGTGGGACAATAAGATTGATATCGAGCGCCTGAAAGAGCTTGGTACTAAACTTTGCCAATACCCAGACAGCCACAAGCTGCAAAGCCGAGTAAATAAACTGTACAACGATCGAACTGCCATGGTGAATGGTGAGAAACAAGTCGATTGGGGTATGGCTGAAACTCTGGCTTACGCAACACTGGTTGACGACGGTAAGCGTATTCGTATCTCTGGCCAAGATTCAGGTCGTGGTACGTTCTTCCACCGTCACTCAGTACTGCACAATCAATCAGATGCAAGCACGTATGTTCCTCTTGCGAACATTCATGATAAACAAGGGCCATTCCAAGTGTTTGACTCTGTGTTATCTGAAGAAGCGGTACTCGCATTTGAGTATGGTTATGCGACAGCAGAGCCAAGCGGTCTCACCCTTTGGGAAGCACAATTTGGTGATTTCGCAAACGGTGCACAAGTTGTTATCGACCAATTCATTTCATCAGGTGAGCAAAAGTGGGCACGTCTATGTGGTCTAACTATGTTGCTTCCTCACGGTTATGAAGGCCAAGGCCCGGAGCACTCTTCTGCGCGTCTAGAGCGTTACCTTCAGTTATGTGCTGAACAAAACATGCAGGTTGTTGTTCCTTCAACACCAGCTCAGGTTTACCACATGATTCGCCGTCAGGTTGTTCGACCAATGCGTCGTCCACTGATCGTAATGTCACCTAAGTCATTGCTTCGTCACCCTCTGTGTACATCTTCTCTTGAAGATTTGGCAGAAGGCACGTTCCAACCAGCTATCGCAGAAATTGATGATCTGTCTCCTGAGAACGTAAAACGCGTCGTGTTCTGTTCAGGTAAGGTTTACTTTGACCTGCTTGACCAAAGACGTAAGAACGAGCAAGACGATGTCGCTATTGTACGTATTGAGCAACTTTACCCGTTCCCTTATGAGGACGTGAGAGCTGCCATCGCACAATACACAAATGTAGTCGATTACGTTTGGTGTCAAGAAGAGCCACAAAACCAAGGTGCTTGGTACAGTAGCCAACATAATTTCCGAGCTGCTATCCCAGTGGGTGCTGATATTCAATACGCAGGTCGTCCTGCATCAGCGTCACCAGCTGTTGGCTATATGTCGGTACACTTGAAACAACAAAAGGCGTTAGTTGACGACGCTTTGACCCTACTTAAGAACTAGAAGTAAAAGGAAAATACGCACATGACAATTGAAATTCTGGTTCCAGATTTACCTGAATCTGTGGCTGATGCAACAGTAGCGACTTGGCACAAAAAACCAGGCGAAGCCGTTGCACGTGATGAAGTCATTGTAGACATCGAAACAGATAAAGTAGTTCTAGAAGTACCGGCTCCTGAAGCGGGTGTTCTGGAAGCTATCATCGAAGAAGAGGGTGCTACGGTACTTTCTAAGCAGCTTCTGGCTAAAATTAAGCCTGGTGCTGTCGCTGGTGAACCAACGAAAGACACGACTGAAGATACAGAAGCTTCTCCTGATAAACGCCACAAAGCGGCACTGACAGAAGAAAGCAACGACGCACTAAGCCCTGCTGTTCGTCGTCTTCTTGCTGAACACAACCTACAACCAGCTGACGTTAAAGGCACTGGTGTTGGTGGTCGTATTACTCGTGAAGACATCGATGCACACCTAGCAGCAGCGAAAGCGGCTCCGGCAGCAGCATCTGCACCAGCAGTTGAAGCGCCAGCAGCGGCTCGTAGCCAAAAACGCGTGCCTATGACTCGCCTACGTAAGACAGTTGCAAACCGTCTTCTAGAAGCGAAGAACAGCACAGCGATGCTGACTACTTTCAACGAAGTGAACATGAAGCCAATCATGGATCTTCGTAAGCAGTACAAAGACCAATTCGAGAAGCGTCACGATACGCGTCTTGGTTTCATGTCTTTCTACGTGAAAGCAGTAACAGAAGCACTGAAGCGTTTCCCAGAAGTCAACGCTTCTATCGATGGTACAGATATCGTTTACCACAACTACTTCGACATCAGCATGGCAGTATCAACACCACGTGGTCTAGTAACTCCAGTACTGAAAGACTGTGACACACTAGGTTTCGCTGACATTGAAAAAGGCATCAAAGAGCTAGCAATCAAAGGCCGTGACGGCAAGCTAACTGTTGATGAGTTGATGGGCGGTAACTTTACTATCACGAACGGTGGTGTATTTGGCTCTCTAATGTCTACGCCAATCATCAACCCGCCTCAAGCGGCAATTTTGGGTATGCACAAAATCCAAGATCGTCCAATGGCTGTTGATGGCAAGGTTGAGATCTTACCAATGATGTACCTAGCGCTTTCTTACGATCACCGTCTAATCGACGGCCGAGAATCAGTTGGCTTCCTAGTGACAATCAAAGAGCTCCTAGAAGATCCTGCACGTCTGCTATTAGACGTTTAGTATCTCTAAAACGTCTAGTTAACCCGGTTAGCTAGACGTAAAAAGTTTCAAAGGCTAGGCTGCTCAACGTCTGGCCTTCAATTGAACTGTAAAGCCATTAGAAAATGGACAGCAGTTGATTTGAGAAGACCCTACAGACGTACCACAGGAAACTGTGTCGTTATGGAAATAATAATCCCTTAAGGGAAAATAAACGGAATATCAAAATGAATTTGCATGAATACCAAGCCAAACAGCTGTTTGCAGAATTCGGTTTGCCTGTACCAGAAGGTTTCGCATGTGATACAGCACAAGAAGCTTTCGAAGCTGCAGGTCGTATCAGTACAGCCAAGAAAGTCGTTAAGTGTCAAGTACACGCTGGTGGTCGCGGTAAAGCGGGCGGCGTAGAGCTACATGACACCAAAGAAGGCGTTAAAGAGTTTGCACAAAAGTGGCTAGGTAAAAACCTAGTGACTTACCAAACAGACGCTAATGGTCAACCTGTAACAAAGATCCTAGTTGAAGAAGCATCGAACATTGCTAACGAACTTTACCTAGGTGCTGTTGTTGACCGTGCAACGCGCAAAATTGTATTCATGGCGTCAACTGAAGGCGGCGTGGACATTGAGAAAATCGCTGAAGAAACTCCAGAGTTGATTCACCAATCAGCGATCGATCCTCTAGTGGGCCCTCAAGCTTACCAAGGCCGTGAACTTGCGTTCAAACTTGGTCTAGTTGGCGATCAAATTAAACAGTTCGTTAAGATCTTCATGGGTCTTGGCCAAATGTTCTCTCAGTACGACCTAGCTCTACTAGAAATCAACCCGCTTGTAATCACTGGCGAAGGCAACCTGCTTTGTCTAGACGGCAAGATCAACATTGACTCAAACGCAATGTACCGTCAGCCAAAGCTTCGTGAAATGCACGATCCTTCACAAGAAGACGAGCGTGAAGCGCACGCAGCTCAGTGGGAACTGAACTACGTAGCACTTGATGGCAACGTTGGCTGTATGGTTAACGGTGCAGGCCTTGCGATGGGTACGATGGATATCGTAAACCTACACGGCGGCAAGCCAGCAAACTTCCTTGATGTAGGCGGCGGCGCGACAAAAGAGCGTGTAGCTGAAGCATTCAAGATCATCCTTTCTGATGACAATGTTAAAGCAGTACTCGTAAACATTTTCGGTGGCATCGTTCGTTGTGACATGATCGCTGAAGGTATTATTGGTGCAGTTAAAGAAGTTGGCGTAACAGTTCCTGTAGTTGTTCGTCTAGAAGGTACAAACGCAGACCTAGGTCGTGAAGTACTTGCTAATTCTGATGTTGATATCATTGCTGCTGTATCTCTAACAGATGCTGCTCAGAAAGTTGTTGCTGCTGCGGAGGCTAAATAATGTCTGTATTAATTAACAAAGACACTAAAGTAATCTGTCAGGGTTTCACTGGCGGTCAAGGTACATTCCACTCAGACCAAGCTATCGCATACGGTACGCAAATGGTTGGTGGTGTTTCACCTGGTAAAGGTGGTCAAACTCACCTAGGCCTTCCAGTATTCAACACAGTACGTGAAGCAGTAGAAGTGACTGGCGCAACAGCAACAGTTATCTACGTACCAGCACCTTTCTGTAAAGATGCAATCCTAGAAGCGATTGATGCAGGTATCGAACTGATCGTAACGATCACTGAAGGTATCCCTACTACAGACATGATCGACGTTAAAGTGAAGCTAGAAGAAACTGGCGTTCGCATGATCGGTCCTAACTGTCCAGGTCTTATCACTCCAGACGAGTGTAAGATTGGTATCATGCCTGGCCATATCCACAAGAAGGGTAAAGTAGGTATCGTATCTCGTTCAGGAACTCTGACGTACGAAGCAGTTAAACAAACAACAGATGAAGGCTTTGGTCAGTCTACATGTGTTGGTATCGGTGGTGACCCTATTCCAGGTTCAAACTTCATTGATATCCTAAAACTTTTCCAAGAAGACCCAGAGACTGAAGCAATCGTAATGATTGGTGAGATCGGTGGTACTGCGGAAGAAGAAGCGGCTGAGTTCATCAAAGCAAACGTAACTAAGCCAGTTGTATCTTACATCGCTGGTGTTACTGCTCCTCCGGGTAAACGTATGGGCCACGCAGGCGCAATCATCTCTGGCGGTAAAGGTACTGCTGAAGATAAATTCGCAGCACTGGAAGCAGCAGGCGTTAAGACTGTTAAGTCTCTTGCTGACATCGGTAAAGGCCTACGTGAAATCACGGGTTGGTAATCAGCAGGCTTTTATCGATGAGATAGAAGTTAACTGAATGATATTAAAAAGGCTTGGTCACTGACCAAGCCTTTTTTGTATGTTTTCAATGATACGAGATACGAGATACGAGATACGAGATCGTACTGATAAGTGTTAAGCTCGGCTTCTAACCATTTGAGATAACATAAACATTGCCGCAGCACTGATAACAACAGAAGGGCCGGCCGGTGTGTCATAGAACCAAGACAAGCTCAATCCTCCGAACACAGCGATAGAACCAATTACCGATGCAAGGAATGCCATTTGTTCGGGTGTATTGGCGAATTTTCTTGCCGTTGCTGCCGGAATGATAAGTAGTGAGGTCATGATTAACGCACCAACAAACTTCATACCTACCGCAATCACGATCCCAACCAATAGCATCAAAATAAGACGCATTAAATCAATGTTGATGCCATCAACCGCTGCGAGATCTTCGTTAACGGTCGTCGACAATAGTGGTCGCCAAAAGATAGCAAGTACCACTCCAATCACGGCAGCACCCGCATAGATGAATACCAAATCTGTCGGAGACACTGCAAGCAAGTCACCAAATAGGTAGCTCATTAGGTCAACGCGAACGTTATCTAAGAAACTCACGGCGACAAGACCCAAAGACAGAGCGCTGTGCGCCAAAATACCGAGTAGGGTATCGGTCGCGACCAGCTTTTGTTTTTGTAAAGTCACTAGCAACACAGCTAGCATCAAACAACAAATCAGCAGCGCGAAATACAAGTTAATGTTGAACAGAAAGCCAAGTGCTAAGCCCATCAAAGAAGCGTGAGCAAGCGTGTCACCAAAGTAAGCCATCTTGCGCCACACCACGAATGAACCTAGTGGCCCCGCGATTAGAGCAATGCCCAAGCCAGCTAAAATAGAGGGAAGAAGAAACTCAAGCATTAGTGGTGTCCGTGTTTATGGTTTGAACATTCATGCACGTCGCCTTCGACAGGCTGTCCTGCGAGATCATGATGGTGATGTTCGTGTTGGTGGTGATAAAAGGCTAAGGTCTCTTGGGTCGCGGTGCCAAAAAGTGCGATATAAGAGGGGTGGTGTTTGATGTCTGCCGGTGCGCCTGAACAGCAGATATGGTGATGCAAACAGATAACATCGTCTGTTTTTGCCATCACTAAATGCAGATCGTGTGAAACCATAAATACGGCACAACCAAAACGGTGGCGAATGGTATCGATCAGGTCGTACAGGTCTATTTGGCCTTGTACATCAACACCTTGTGCGGGTTCATCAAGAACCAGTAGATCGGGTCTTCTTAGCAATGAACGAGCAATTAGCACACGTTGGTTTTCACCGCCAGATAGTTGGTGCATGTTGCTCTTTTGTAGATGTTCAGCACCAACGAGCTTCAATGCTTCAAGGATCTCTTGCTGACTGAACTTACCAGTGAGCTTTAGAAAACGTTCTACATTGAGCGGTAGTGAATCATTGAGCTTTAATTTTTGTGGTACATAGCCAATTTTCAGTTTTTTAGCTTTTGTTATTGTGCCTGAAAATTTGGTCTGTAAACCTAATACCACTTTTACTAATGTCGACTTTCCTGCACCGTTTGGCCCAATCAGGGTGGTGATTCTGCCGCGCTCTAAATTTAGAGAGATGTTATCTAGAACTTTTCGACCGTCAAATTCGACGCTCACAGAATCTAGTTGGATTAAATTATCCATGAATAGAACTCATTTGCAATTCGCTAATGTTATAATGTAACATTTACCTCAAGCCTAAGCTACTTTTCTATTAACGAGGAATTATGTCACGTTCATCTTTTATACTTGCTACTTTGCTTTTAGCGCCAAGTGTTGCAAGTGCCAATACTATTCTAACAAGCTTCAAACCAATTCAAATGATTGTGACAGAATTAACGCAGGGCGTTAGTGAACCTGATGTGTTGATGAACAGCAATGCTTCGCCGCACGATTATGCGCTTAAGCCATCGGATGTCAAAAAAGTTCATAGTGCCGATATGGTGATCTGGTTTGGCCCTGACCTAGAAGCTTTTTTGACCAAGGTGATTGGTTCTAAAGAAAACGTTATCAAGATCAGTGAGATTCCGGGGATTAACTTGAGAGAGTTTGGACATGAAGACCACGATGCTCATGAAGGGCACAACCATGGTAGTCATGACCCGCATTTTTGGTTGGGTATCGATCAAGTCGAGGTCGCGGCAAAGTATATCTCAGCTAAGCTAATTGAGTCAGACTCTGATAACGCCATGGCGTATCAAGAGAATCTAGATTCATTCTTGATTGCTTTGAAAGAGAAACAGCAGGCGATTCATGAACAACTCGCGCCAGTGAAAGACAAAGGCTACTACGTATTCCATGACGCGTATGGCTACTTCGAACAAGAATTTAAGTTGAATAATCTAGGTCACTTTACGGTTAGCCCTGAGCGTAAACCTGGCGCAAAAAGTCTGATAGCTATCAAGAAGACTTTGGTGCGTGAAAATGTTCAATGCGTATTTTCAGAGCCTCAATTTACACCAGCGGTGATTGAATCGGTGACTCGTGGAAGTAACGCTAAACAAGGGCAACTTGATCCTGTCGGTTCGCAGGTTGAAGTGAAGAGTGGAAGCTATTTTGATTTTCTTCAGCAGCTTACAGATAGTTACACAAGTTGCTTAAGTGGAATGTAATCAATATTGAGTATTCTTTACGACACTTTGCTCTCGTTAATTGATGAATCATGCCGCTTTTTGCGGCATTTTCGTGACCGCTAAGATAAAACCTTCCAACAAATATCAAACCTCCTTTCTCCTTTGTCAATTTCAGCTAAAATAGAAAGATAATAATAAGCACAAAAAAACTCACTTTTTGGTTAATCAGCAACAAGCGCTGTGAGAACCAATATTTCATGTGTTGTTGCTGTTCAGGATTAAAAGTTGTATCGAATTATTTTCAAAATGTTCATCTTAATGAGCATTTCATTTAGCGTTCTTGCGGTAAATACATCACCCTCCGTTTTCTACCCTTTGCCCGTTCAAGCACAAGGGAACTTCCTTGCGGCAAAAAATCTGTACTTAGGTGAAGGTGGCGGACTCTGGGTTCATGATGTGCATGGAAAAATACTTTTTTATGATGGCAGAACCCTATTCCCTCGAAAAGGTAGCCTTTTGCAATTTTCTTCAGAGAAAGTCGCGTTTCTTAACGATGAGTTTTGGACTTTCTTTGATAATGAGGTGTACCGACATAGCCCAGGAATCGGCAATGCACTTGCATTTAGTCTAAGCCCGGGGGCTGAGATCGCGAATATCGGTGCTTCCGGTGATTATATTTGGGTTACAGATGGCAGTAATTTCTATACGTACAATACTCAATCTTTAGAATTTAGCACTTACTCGCTTCTAAAATTGTATCGGCATAACAATAGCAGCGATATTACGATTAACGATGCTGAGCGGGTGCTGTCAAAATGGGTGCTTGCGACCAGCTCCGGAGTGTACCTTTCTGATAGCCAAGAATTTACTCATATCGGTGCATCAGAAAAAAATCATATAGAGACGCTGTATTTTTCGATGGCAAGACGTGAGTTAGTCATTGGTACATTGAATGGTGCAGTGATTATAGATCTTGCAAATCCTAAGAAAGAAAGGTGGGTGCGTGGTTCGCATGTTCTTTCTCTCGCTGAAACAACCGATCAATACTGGATTGGGACTGAGCATGGTCTTATCAGCTACAACTTTATTACGGGGCAAATTACACGATTTGAACAAGCCGATAATCAAGACTTTTCGTTACCGGGTGAAAAAATATATTCGTTAATTAACGACCATGCTGGTGGAATGTGGGTCGCGACCAATAACGGAATTCGATACTTTTCACTGTTCAGCAGGACATTCTCAAGAACGCCATTAACGGGAATGGGGATGCACTCGAGTAGTGTGGTGATAAACAAAGTACAGCTTGTTCGCGATCAACTGTCTTGGGTTGCTTCTTCCAGAGGTCTCTATTTGGTTGATTCTCAAAGTGAAGATAACCCCGTTCGTGTTTACTCTAACCCAGTACAGGACTTTGAGTTCTTTGGTTCTTCAATTTGGTTGGCGACTGCAGAAGGTATTATTAGTTTCAACACTGATACGTTAGAGGCTGAAAAGGTCGATCTACCAAGAGCGATTGAAGGTGTACCCGTTGAAAACTTTGCACTTGAAGCGAATAACATGCTTTGGATGACCTCGGGACAAAACCTTTATTCGTTATCTATCGAAACCAATAAGTTGACAAGTTATGGTACCGACTGGTTAGTCGATAAATTTTTGCCAGCAAAGATCACCGCTCTCAATATAGGTTTACAAGGTCGTATTTATGTTGGTACTGATCACGGATTCTACTCTTTTCTTGATGAGAGAATTAGCTTTAGTCGTTCAAGCGAGCGGCTTGGCAAAGTGGTCGATATTGAAAAAGCGAAAGATGGATCCCAGTGGTTTGCGAGTAGCTATGGTGTGTATCGAATCTCTAATAACAGTTCTATTATTCAAGAGGTCACTCTTGTTGAGGAAAATATCAGTCCTAAATGTTTAATTAGCGATGATAATGGGATGTGGTTAGGCTCTTCGAAAGGTATTAGCTATTACGGATTGGATGGGCAACTGCATAAACATATCGGCTCACCATTTGGCTTGATCACCAATGAATTGGCTGCAGGTGCGTGTGCTCTGTTTTACAGCTCAGGTAGCCAGTCTACTAGGCTTATCTTTGGCTCAAGATATGGCGTGGTGAGTGCGTTAGCTAATGAGCTATTGGTATCAACAACACCTCATAGCCGTGCATTGCTAAGCAAGATAAGTGTCGACCATCAGATAGTATCACTTGGTGGCAAGACAGCTGATTTAGATGAAATTCCTTATGGCTCATCAATCGGTTTTAAGATTGGAATTTTACCAGCGACATACACACCTGCAATGGAGTATCGACTAAGCGACAATGAACCTTGGAGTGAGTTTGAAGGGGGGTTACTAACACTCGATCACCTTCTTCCTGGGGACTATACGTTGGAAGTGAAACCCGTTAAGGACTCCCATTATCGCTTTACGTCAACGAACCAAAGCTTTTCTATTGCGGAACCTTGGTATCTGAGTAATTGGGCAGCAGCAAGCTCTCTTGTATTACTTATCTGTGTAGTGACTGCTTTGGTTTTTTGGCGATCGCGTTACGTCACTTTCGCCAACAGGCACTTAAAGGCGCAAGTTGCATTAAAGACAGATCAACTGAGGCATCAAAGCCGAATACTACTAACGACTAATCAACAGCTTAAAAAACAGTTGTCAGTTAAGAGTGCTCTTGTCACACATACTGCTAATGAACTCTCTTCTGAAGTTAATCATATCGCAGCTATGATCCCAAATTGGCATGATGAACAAGGTAAGTCGCCAATATTGACATTGAAAAATGGCTTGGCTCAGTTGAGTAACACGCCACAAGGGAAGGGAAAGGTTTGTTACGATATAATTTTAATCTTAGAAGCTGTACTCAAAGCTTGGCAGGACGATTTAGCCAAAGCCGGTATTGAACTGGATATTAAAGTTGACACTAAACAACGACACGTCTCCTTGCTGTATTTTAACCTTGATATTATTTTCAACAGTCTAGTCGCTAGCATCATTAAGAGAAATTTTAAGTCACAGAGTATGGTGGTATTGGTTGAAGAGGTTAAAGAGCACCTTGTTGTGACGATTCGAGACCATGGAATGCCTTTCCCAAAATTGACTTCAAGCATTAATGACAATACTGGAAAGTCGACCGACCTAAACATCGAAAAGTTGCCATTATTGATGAACCAGAGCGGTGGTGAACTGAATGCTTTTGTCTCGGACTCTCAAAATAAGGTGCAGCTTTCGTGGCCGATTGAATATCAAGTGTTAGATAATTTGGAAGCTAGCACAATTGAACAGATCGAGACCATTAAACTTAGAGTTTCAGCGACGGAGCAACAAAGGTTAAGTGCTGAGCAAGAGTGGAAAAACAGAGTGTCACAGCTTGTAAGTGAAAACTACGCCGATGCAGAGTTCAGTACTGCAAATGCTGCTAAGTACTTGTTCATGTCAGAGAGAAGCTTACAGAGACGTTTTAAATCGGCTTACAACAAGACCTTTAAAGAGCATTTGAATGAAGTGCGTTTAGAGCATGCGTGCGAGCGGCTACTTGCGGGAGAAAGGATTTCAGACGTCGCGTTTGATTCTGGTTTCAATGACCCTTCCTATTTCAGTCAAAGGTTTAAACATCACTTTGGCATGTCGCCATCTAAGTTTGCTGAAAACAACGAAGAGCAGTGAACTAGGGACGTCCAGTTACAACATAGATAAAGATACTTTGAGCCTCGACATTCGTGTTGGGGCTTTTTTATGCTTCTACGAGATACGAGATACGAGATACGAGATACGAGATACGAGATACGAGATACGAG